>JAHCMG010000122.1 GCA_019192585.1 Devosiaceae bacterium MH13 | reverse complement strand
TCAAATGAAGCCGCAGAGCATCACCGACTATGCGTTCCAGGGTAGAAAATTGCCGGGGTTGGACCCTTGCGGGCCTGAAGACTGGTGAGGCGCTCACGATGATGACCGTGCTCGACCGCGTGCACTGGGTAGCTGACGCTTGGATGGCGGACCATGGATAAACCAGACGCCAGCTCGATGCTCGTAAAGCTCTCCAACGCAACGCTTCCCGCGCTTCCCGAAAGCATCCTGAAACCGGGTTATGACCGGGCCGCGTTAAGTGCTGGGATCGTGCATATCGGGGTTGGGAATTTTCATCGCGCGCATCAAGCCTGGTACCTCCATCGCCTCATGCAAGTTGGCCAAGCTTATGATTGGGCCATCCTCGGGGCGGGTGTTCGCTCTTACGATGCTGGGATGCGCGAGAAGCTGATTGCGCAGGACTGCCTGACAACGCTCCTTGAGCTATCGCCAGATGAGGCCACGGCAGAAGTCGTTGGCTCGATGATCGACTACCTTCCCGTCGAGGCTGGCAATGGTGCCCTCATTGCAGCACTGGCGGAACCCGCCATCCGCATCGTCTCGATGACGGTCACCGAAGGTGGCTACTATCAGGATCCTGCCACGGGCGCGTTCGACCCCACGGGCGAGATGATCGTTCACGATGCCGCTCATCCGAGCACACCTCAGACCGCCTTTGGCGCGATCGTTGCAGCTCTGCGTGTACGCCGCGAACAGGGCATCGGACCGTTTACGGTGCTCAGCTGCGACAACCTGAAGGGCAATGGCGATATAGCGCGCCAGACGGTTGTTGGTCTGGCCGGCCTATCGGACCCGGAGTTGGCGACTTGGATCGACAACCGCGTGGCTTTCCCGAACTCCATGGTCGACACCATCGTGCCAGCCACGGGACCAGGCGAACTGGCGCTCGCGCGCAGTTTTGGGATCGATGATGCCGCCCCTGTGACCCATGAGAACTTTCGCCAGTGGGTGATCGAAGACAGCTTTTGCGCCGGACGGCCAAATTGGGATGAGGTTGGCGCGACGTTCACCAAAAACGTGCACGCCTATGAGGCGATGAAGCTGCGTATTCTCAACGCCGGGCATCAGATGCTGGCCAATGCGGGCGAGCTGTTGAACCTCTCAACGATCGACATGTGCATGAGCCATCCGCTGGTGGGTGGGCTCGTTGAACGCGTCCAGGCTGAGGAAGTGTTTCAGCACGTCCAGGGGGTGCCGGAGATGACGCCGGCAGACTATCTGCAACTCGTCACGCGGCGGTTTGCCAATCCTGCCATCAAGGACACAACACGCCGGGTTGCTTTTGATGGTTCGTCGCGCCACCCAGGCTTCATCCTGCCGATTGTTCACGATGCGCTGGCGAGCGATGCGCCCGTCGAGGGGTTGGCGCTCACCCAGGCCCTGTGGGCGCGCATGTGTGCTGGTGTTCGAGAAGATGGCTCAACCATCGAACCCAACGATCCAAACTGGGACGCCTTGAAGGCGGTGGCGCTTCAGGCGCGTGATCAACCCGACCGGTGGGTCGGCCAAAGCCATATCTATGGGGAAATCTTAGCAAATGAGCGGTTCGCTCATGCATTCAGCCGTTGGCTGAGCGAACTTTGGAGCAATGGAACCGAAGCGACATTGGGCCGGTATCTCGCCGCATCCTGAGTGCCGGCTGCGACAGTTCGATTGCCTTTGGTTTAACTGGCTATTGGTTCGGCTTCCGCGCGGAGCTTTTGAACCTCCTCGGCGACCAGATCCCGGAACCAGACATGCAGCGGATCGGCATCGGTGCGCATGTGCCACGTCAGTGATACCGGGAAAGTCGGCATCTCTAGAGGTGGGCTGCACACTGTCAGTCCATACTCTGACGCGAGGAAGTGGGCGCCAACAGATGGCATGTTCACCAGACATGGCCGGCTGCGCAGAACAAAGGGCACCGTCGCGAAGTGCGAAAGACCCAGCGCGATGCGCCGCGCCTGACCCGCTTTACTCAAGGCTTCGTCGACCGCCCCGCTGAGCACGCCCGATGGCGTCAACAGCACCTGCTCTGCCTCGAGCCAATCGTCGAGCAACGAGGGGCCATCAAGCTTCAGCTTATCGGCGTCGTACAGAACGGCGAAACGCTCCTGGTATAAGTCCCTTTGCCGGAACCGGGCATCGAGCGAACCTTCCGGGCTCGCACTGAGTGCAAGGTCTGCGTCACCGCTATCGATCCGGTCCAGCAGGGACCGGAAATCAGACGGCCGGACGATGAGCCGGAGGCCGGGTGCAGCGTCGGCCAACCGATGAAGCAGCCTAGGCAACAGCACGAATTCTAGATCGTCCGGAACCGCGAAGCGCACATCCCGCTTCACCGTTTTGAGATCGAGCAAGCGCGCGCTTCGAACCGCCGCCTCAATGGACCCCAGCGCTGGCTCGATCTGCTCCCACAAGACCAGCGCTCTAGAGGTGGGCTCCATCACGGTTCCCGCCCGAACGAACAGGGGGTCGTCAACGGCGTCGCGAAGCCGGTTGAGCGCCATCGAAACGGCGGACGGCCCGAGATAGAGTCGCTCAGCCGCCTTCGAGACTGAGCGCTCCCGCATGACCGCTGAAAACGTCAGAAGCAGGTTGAGGTCGAGTTTCCGTAATTCAACCTCATTGAATATATCATTCATAATAATCAATTTGATTGTGATACTTGGCGATGTCAAATCTGGGCTCACCAACCAGGAGCCAAGTGATGACCCACCCTCTCGAGAACCAGCGAACCCTGATCTTCGGCGGAAACGGACGCATGGGCGCTGCGACCGCCCGCGCCGTGATCGAGCTCGGCGGAGAGGCGGTGTTGGTGGGCCGCAACGAGGAACGTTTGGACGCCACTGCAGCGCGCTTGGGGCCGGCGGCCACAGCATTGGCCGCCGATCTGACGGCTGATGGGAGCATCCGCGAAGCGGTAAGAACCCTTCAACCTGACCATCTGGTTGTCGCCATTTCCGCGAACGCGGCGGCGTCAGACATTCCCTCAACGCCAGTTTTCGAGGCGAAACGCGCCTTTGAGCGGTTCTGGATCAGCTACGTGGCGCTTCAGGTAGCGCAAAAGCTGCCATCACACGGCTCTGTCACGCTCCTATCCGGGTCAAGCGCGCGTACACCGGCGCCAGGTTTTGGCGTCTGGGGCACGCTGCACGGCGCGATCGAAGCCCTTGCCCGTGCTGGCACGGTCGAACTCGCACCCGTGCGGGTCAATGTCGTTTCGCCGGGCGGTATCGGCATAGCACCGGACCGACAACTCGTGCCGCGCCTCGGCTCGCCCGACGACGTTGGCCAAGCCATCGCCAGCCTCATCGCCAATCCCGCCATCACCGGCGCCGTGCTCGACGTCGACTCCGGTGAGCGCAAGGGCACCTGGTCCGGCAGCTGATCCCAAGAAAGGAACGTCCCATGTCTAAAAACCCGTTCACCCTCGCTGGCCGGACCGTGCTGATTGTTGGCGCCTCCTCTGGCATTGGCGCCGCGACCGCTCACTTAGCGTCCGGTCTTGGCGCGCACGTTGTGCTCGCCAGCCGCTCATTTGACGCGCTTGAGGCGGTACGGATGACGCTGCCGCACCCCGACCGAGCCCAGTCTGTTGCAATGGATTATCTCAATCCGGCATCCATAGACGCGGCCATCGCACAACTCGGCCCGATCGATCACGTGATGGTCTCGGCCGTGGCCGATGAGAACAAGAAACGTGGGGCGTTCACAGAGCTTGACCCAGCGATCATGCGCGCTTCGTTCGACAAGTATTGGGGGCAGATCAATGTGGTGCGTGCGGCCATTCCAAAGCTAGCCGAGAGGGGTTCGATCACACTGCTCTCGTCGATTGCGGGGATCTCTCCAACCGGCCCGGATTCTGGGCTGTCGATCATGAATGGGGCGCAGGCGTCGATCATTCAGACGGGACGGTCGCTGGCGCTTGAGCTTTCCCCGCGCCGCGTCAACGTCATCGCCCCCGGTGTTGTCCTGACCAATGTCTGGACCGGGGACCAGAGGGCAAATCTTGGCCAGCGGATGGAGCGATCTCTGCCGGTCAAGCGCACCGGTGAGCCAGAGCATGTTGCGACCGCGGCCATCGGTTTCATGGTCAACCCCTACATCTCAGGCGCCGTTCTGACCGTCGATGGCGGTTTGCACCTTCAATAGGCGCGGACGAACTCAGTTGCAGAAGGAACAGAGGCAATGAACATCGGCATTCTTGGCACAGGCCATATCGGCCAGGCACTCCACGAGCTTTTCGTGGCAGCGGGACACCGCGTCCAGCTGGGTTCGCGTTTCCCTGACGCCGGGCAAGTGACAATCAAAGAAGCGATCTCGGAGAGCGATATCATCTTTGTCGCCGTTCCCTACGGCGTTTGGCCGACCTTGGCGCCCCAGATCGCAGATGACCTGAAAGGCAAAATCCAAGTAGATGCCGGCAACCCGAATCCGGGCCGCGACGGTGCCTTCGCCATAGCCGCGATGCAAAACCCTCTAGGGCCCGGCGCGCCTGTCGCCGAACTTCTACCCGGCGTGCGGTTGGTGCGAGCCTTCTCCACGATGGTGTCACCGAGGCTCGTGCGCTTTGCTAACCGCGAAGCGCCCAATTATGCCATGCCCGTCGCGGGCGATGACCCAGACGCGGTGAAGGTGGTCTCTGCTCTGATCCGGGACGTGGGCTTCGTCCCGATCGAAACCGGCAACCTCGCTTCGGCCCGCCTGTTTGCGCCCGGCACCGACATCTTCGGCGGCGATATGACGGCTCAACAAGCAAGAGACAGCATGCAGTTGGATGGCTGAGTTGGTTGATGAGACACCACTGGCCGCAGCTTTCGCCCGCTGATGTAGACTACCAGAGGTGACAAAGGTGCATTCTTTGCCGTTCAGGATGCGCCAAAAACGTACCTTCTTGGAAACTCCAATAACGGTCGTTTTCGGCGCGGATGTTTTGGGCAGCGATTTTTGGAGTGCAACAAAGGCCAACTATGCTGACAAAGCGCCGTCGCAAAACGGAACCGGTGCCGACGGCTCTTGATGGTCTGGCTTGGCCATACTGCAGCCTAAGAGACGGTGAATGTCGTCGCTGCTGTTCAGTCAACCTTCAGACAACTGGTTTGACGGTCTACAAAAACACGAAGCCGCGTATCGCAGGCGGCATCGTCACATGTGTTGACCGGGCGCCGCGGAGAAGAGAACGTCGCTCACGTTCAGCTCTTCTCTTTGGCAAAGA
>JAHCMG010000121.1 GCA_019192585.1 Devosiaceae bacterium MH13 | reverse complement strand
CGTAAGGATCGAGGTCATCTCGTGTGCCGGTCTCACGGCGCGCGGACCGAACTGCACAAAGGAACAGGCTATGAACGTACAAACCTCCATTGGGCACGGCTATGTTGTCGAAGCGCCCGAGCCGGCCTCCCTCCCCGCTCGTGGTGTCGAAGCGCGCTTCCCTGTCCACCGTATCTACTGTGTGGGGCGGAACTACGCGGCGCACGCGGTAGAGATGGGCCACGACCCCGACAAAGAGCCGCCGTTTTTCTTCCAAAAGGCGCCCGACACAATCCTTCAGCCCGGCGTGGCGTTCCCTTATCCGCCCAAGTCGAGCAATGTGCACTATGAGATGGAGCACGTGATTGCCATTGGGCGCGGCGGCAAGAACATCGCCGTCGAGGACGCGCTGGACCATGTTTATGGCTACGGCGTCGGCCTTGATATGACCCGCCGCGACCTCCAGGGCGAAGCCAAGAAGATGGGCCGGCCCTGGGAAGTCGGCAAATCGTTCGAGCATTCCGCGCCTATGTCAGAGATCGTCCCCGTTGCGGCCATCGGGCACCCCGAGCGCGGCGCCGTGCAGCTCAGCGTCAACGGTGAACTCAAACAAGATGGCGATCTCGATCAATTGATCTGGAAGACGCCGGAGGTCATCTCCTACCTCTCGGGCCTGTTTGTGCTTCAGCCGGGCGATCTGATCATGACTGGCACGCCCGCCGGCGTGGGCGCCGTTTCGCGCGGAGATGTCATGACAGGGTCCGTTGAAGGCATCGGCTCGCTGGAAGTCGCGGTGATTTGAGTGCCGTAGGGCCGGTAGTTTGCTGGTCTATTAAAGGGGCCGGCTGCGCGCTGGCCCCTTTGGCAAAGCCAAGTGGCACCGGCAGAGAACGGATTGCTCCATCACGTCTGACCCGCCGGCCCCGCGTTTAAGCGACCTGGCTGAGTACGCCAACCGGCCCCTTGGGAACAATCCGCGTTGGGTTGATCCAGTGCAGGCTCCACCAATAGTGCGGCACGATATGGTCGAGGCGCACCGTGTCCGCAACGCCTGGGCGACCGAGCAAGTCCACCATCCAGCGGCTGATCGCTGGATAGTCCGCCAGCTGGCGCCAGTTGCACTTAAAAAGCCCATGGTAGACATGGTCGAAGCGCACAGCCGTCGTGAACAAGCGCCAGTCCGCTTCGGTTAGCTTGTCGCCCACAAGATAGGGCTGCACGGACAGCGCATCTTCAAGCCAATCCAGTGACCGAAACAGCTCTTCGACGGCCTGATTGTATGGCTCTTGTTTGGTCGCAAAACCAGCGCGATAGACCCCATTGTTTACCGTTCTGAAAACGCGCAGGTTCACCTCGTTGATCTGCGCTATCAACTCCGTCGGGCGGTATTCCGGGCCGATGCCCGTCACCTCCCCAAAAGCGCCGTCGAACATCCGGATGATCTCCGCGCTCTCGTTCGAGACGATCGTTTGGCGCTGTTTGTCCCACAAAACGGGGACGCTGACCCGGCCGGTCATGTCGGGACGCGCGGCGATGTAGAGCTCGCGCAGAAAGCTGGCATTACTCACGGGGTCACCCGTCGTGCCTTCGACATCGGTTTGGAAAGACCAGCTGTCGTCACCTAGGTAGGGCGAGACGACCGACATACCGATATGGTTTTCGAGGCCCTTGAGCGCCCGGTACAAAATGGTGCGATGCGCCCATGGGCAGGCGTAGGAGACGTAGAGATGGTAGCGGCCGCTCTCGGCCTTGAAGCCACCTTCGCCCGTCTCGCCAGAAGCGCCGTCACGGGTTATCCAGTTGCGGAACGTGGTGGTCTCGCGCCGAAACGCGCCATCTTCCACCTCATCATCTTCGTAGACCCACCGGCCTTCGATCAGCATGCCCATAACACTTGCCTCTATTGATAGCTGACCGGCCTGAGGCCGGCTTCGCCCGCGATGTGCGTATCGGCGCCCTCGACCCGGTCGGTGTTCTGGCAGCTGATGATCTTGAACCCATCGCCCAAGCGCTGCGTGACCATGGAGATCACAGCAATCCGCCTACCGGCCGTTCCGCCATCGGGGGCCGTTTGCCCATCGAGCGTCGACACGGTGTGGACGATCTCAAGGTCTGCGGTCAGCGCACGAACCTTCAGTTCTGTGATCTCGACCTGGGCCCCACCAAAGATGTGCCGAAAGCCATAATCATGGGCCTTGCGGATTTGCTTGGCGGTGCGCCACCAAAAGCCGACCACGTTTACAAAGTCAGCGTCGTCGACAAACAGAGCCGCGATCGCATCCGCATCGCCTGCGTTCCACGCGTCAAAGAAGGCGCGCGCGACGGCCTCTCCGGTCTCATGTTCGCTCATCCGCCTGCTTCCTTTGCTTGCATGAACGCCAGCTCGGCCGGCGTGCTTTCGCGCCCGAGTCGGGCATTGCGATGCGGGAACCGGCCAAAGCGCGCGACCGTTTCGCGGTGCCCGCGCGCCCAGACGAGCCCCGCCTCGGGCCCATAGGTCTCGTGCAGTTCGACGGAGCGGCGTTGATCGTCAAGGTTCTCGCTGTGCATGAACGGCAGGTAGTAGAAGGACCGTCGCTCATCGCCTGGTGGCAGCGCGATATCGTCACCGTGCGCAAGGCAATGCTTGGCAAGGCTCAGTGCTTGAGCGTCACTGGCGTAGCTTTCCGGCTTGTCGCGGAAGATCATGCGAGGCACCTGGTCCAAGAGGATCACAAGCGCCAGCCGGCCATCGCGTGTGCTCTCCCACGCCGCTAAGTTGCCTTGAACCGCGCCCTTATAGGCATCACCCAAGGCTTCCTTTACGCGAAGATCAAAGGCAGGCGTCGAAGAAAACCAGTGCGCCTTGGTTTCGTCAGAGAACCAGAAGGCAAGCACATCCTCAGCGGTGCTAGAAGGCACGATCACGCGCCCCAGCCTGCGCGCACCAGGTAATCTTCAAAGCTGCTGACCTCACCAAGCCAACGGCGCAAGAAGTACGGCGAACCGTCCATGCCGTACGTATCGAACGAGCGGTACATGAGCATCAGCTCTTCGCCTTGCTCGGCCTGCACCTCGTCCCAAGTCATTTGCTGATAGTGCAACTGCCGGCCAAGGACCTTGCCAAGGGTGGCGGTAATCTCTTCCATGGTCGAAAGATCTCCGGTGATCGGTGCCGCCTTGTTGGCCCACAGGTCGGGCCGCTCGAACGCCTGGGCAACCATCCGCCCGATGTCGTCGCACGCGATTTGCGCGTAAGGCATGGTTGGGTGCATCGGGTAGCGCAGCACGCCAGTCTCGATGATCGCCTGGCGGTCCCACTCCCAATTGTCCATGAAGGCTGCGGGGCGGAAAGCGGTCCAGGTCTTGCCGGCACCGCGAACCGCCATCTCGACGGCCCATTTGCTGTCAAGGTGCGGCACACCGGTGTTGCGGTCCATGGTGGACGCGCCGGTGTAGACCACGTGCTCAACTTCAGACGCCGCAAGCGCTGCAGCAAGGTTGAGGCCCTGGCGTGCCTCGGCTTCGACGCCGGCTTCGAGGAAATCCTGCACCGAGTAGAGCCCGGCTGCGCCCTCCAGCGCCGCATCAAGCGACGCGCGGTCTTCAAGATCCGCTTGGACGACTTCAGCGCCTGCCTCTGAGAGCGCGGCAGCACCGGGTTTGGCTGGATTGCGCGTTAGGGCACGAACGGCATGTCCGCTCGCGAGCAAATGGCGCGCCACCGCGCTGCCCTGCTTGCCGGTGGCACCGGCAACGACAATTGGCTTGGCATAGAGTGTCTTGGTCATCGTCAGCTCCAAAGGGAATGTTTGGAGCAAACTGCAATGTCGCAGAAAAACGAACAATGATCGCAAACGCGCTGGTTATGCGCGCTTATGCGACACATAAGCGGCTTGGCTAGCGGCCGGCTTTGATGGCCTTGACAAACGCTTGCACTTTGGCGGTGCGGTGGAGGTCAACATGGGTGACCGCCCAGATGGTTTCATGCCAATCAGCGCGCGGCTGGCCGACCGAAACAAGGCCCTTGGCGTCAGCGCTCTCAACTGGGTGAAACCCGACACCCAGCCCCGCGGCAACGGCCTCCCACATGGTCAAAACCGAATTGGTGCGGAAGCTGATCGCGGAACTTGGAACCTCGTCCCGCAGCCACTGCAAGTAGGGTGTGTTGGGGGCGGAGGCGTCAGTGCCAATAACCTGGTGACCCGAAAGATCATCAAAGCCCATCGGCGCGCCATGGCGTTCTATGTAAGACGGGGCGGCGAACACGCCGATCTCTATGGCTCCGATAACCAGGACAACATTATCCGGATGCCCGGGCTTCGGCCCGATCCGAAACGCCATATCTGCCTCGCCATATTCGAGCTTGAGTTTTCGGTCGCTGCTGATCAGGTGCAGAGCCATGTCGGGGTGTTCGCGTTGAAACTGCGCAAGCCTGGGCAGGATCGACGGTACGAGCACATCGAGGCTGGTGACGACGATTTCACCGCTGAGCTGTGCTTCGCTGCCCCGAGCAAGGCGCGCCAGCTCACCGAACTGGGTCTCTGTGGCAGCAGCAATCCGCAGCAGCTCTTGGCCCAGTTCCGTCGGTGTGAAGCCGCGTGCGTGGCGCTGGAACAGTTTGGCGCCCAGCGCCTGTTCAAGCGTATCAATATGACGGGTGACGGTGGCCCGGTGAACGCCAAGCGCTAGTGCGGCGGCACTGATGGTCTCAAGGCGGGCAACGGCGGCGGCTGTCCGAATTTCGTTCCAATTTTCCAAACAAGTATGTCACTTTTTTGCGCATTAAGAGCGCGAATGCGAATTTTCTTTGCGAAAATATAGCACTTATACATGGCCTCACCAACGAAATTTTCGAACCGTCGAGGGACCCATGAAAGTCGTCGCCTTTGGCGCAAGCACCAGCCGCGCGTCTATCAACCGCCAACTTGCTAAGCATGCCGCATCGGCGCTGGGCCAGCATGTCCACGCACGGCTGGAGATTGATCTTCTCGATCTCAATGACTTTGAGATGCCTATCTTTTCAGTCGATCGAGAGAACGAGTTTGGGGTTCCCGCCCAGGCCCATGCGTTTTTCAGACGGTTGGGGAACGCGGACCGCATCATCGCGTCGTTTGCCGAGCACAACGGCTCCTACACTGCGGCCTTCAAGAACATTCTCGATTGGGCCTCGCGGATCGACGTGGATGTCTACCAGAACAAGCCCGCCCTGTTTCTGTCAGCTTCAGCGGGCGATCAGGGGGCCGCAAGCGTGCTCGCGACCGCTGTCGATAGCGCGCCATACATGGGTGCCGACCTGCGCGGCACGCTTTCGGTGGGGCCGTGGGATGTGCACTTCGATACAGGCAAAGCGACGTTCACAGAGCCGAGCATGAACAAACGGCTCCACGACGCCCTTGCGCGGCTGGTCGCGCCCGCACAGGCGGGAGACTGACCATGCCCTCCGCGGTTTACCTCTTGGCCCTGGCGGCCTTTGTCGTCGGCACGCAAAGCTATGTGTTCTCTGGCCTGTTGGCTGATCTCGCGGCGGACCTCAACGTGTCGGTCGCGACGGCCGGGCAGCTCCTTGCTGCATTCGCCATAACCAGCGCAATCGCTTCGCCCTTGGTAGTCAGCGCGCTGTCGCGGTTCGAACGCAAGCGGATCCTCATCCTCTCGCTGGCGGGTGTCGCCATCGTCAACGCAGCGACAGCCTTCCTGCCGGTATTTGAAGGGTTTCTCGCCGCCCGCATCCTGGTGGCGGTCGTGTCCGCCGCTGTGATGCCAATGGCGGGTGCCATCGGTGCCAGCCTCGTGCCGCCGGAGAAGCAAGGTCAAGCGCTGGGTATCATCCTGTCAGGCCTGACGATCGCGTTCATTGCCGGCGTACCGCTGGGAACCGTGGTCGGTGGTCTGTTTGGCTGGCGCGCGACGTTCCTCTTCGCGGCCCTTGTCGCGCTTGCGGTTATACCGGCCATCGCCTTTGGCGTGCCCGCAACCGCCCCATCGCAATCGGCGCCCAAAGCGGACTGGGGTGTGATCAAGCGACCGGTTGTGCAACTCGGGCTGTTCTTGATCGGCATGTCCTTCGTGGCTGCCTACCCGGTGATCGCCTACCTTGGCCCGATCATCACGCTCACCACCGGGTTTGAGGGCGCGGCAATCGGCGCCATGCAGTCAGCTATCGGCTTTGGCTCGATTGCCGGGCTCGCCGCCGGCAGCATGCTCGCGGACAGGCGCGCCTTTGTGCCGAACATGCGGGTGATGTACGCTGCGCTGGCCGCTGTACTGCTGTTGTGGGCCGCCGCCTTCGCGCTGGGTGCACCCGGAACGGTTGTGACAATCGGGTTTGTCGCGCTGGCGATCTTCCTGACCTCGGCGGCGCTGATCGCGCCATCACCGGCCATCGAGAAGGCCCTCGTCCAGGCTGACCCCGAGCAAAGCGCTTTAACGCTGGCGATGAACACTTCGGTCATCTATCTCGGTCAGGGCATTGGAGCCGGCCTTGGCGGGCTTGTTGTTGGCTCGCTGGGCTTTGGCGTTCTAGGCTTTGTGGGTGGCGCTGTTGCGGCGGTGGCTTTGCTTGGGGCTCTGCTCTATCGGGGGGACAGATGAACACAGCTCTAGCCACATGCTTGTGGTGGCTTCGCCGAGCACGCTGATCGTTACAAAAACGCCCGCCGGACCGGCGGGCGTTTTTGTTTGATGCTGCGCGACCAATGCGCCGCCAAATTTATGCGAATGCCACCCCATTTGCGGTCATGGGGAGATGCGTGACACGCGTTCCGGCTGCAGCGATGGCATTTCCAAGCGCTGGCGCCGAAGGTGGCGTGCTGGGTTCGCCGACACCGGTTGGCGGCTCTGCAGACGCAACGATGTGCGTCTCGATCGCTTTGATGTCCGTGATCCGCAACGGCTCATAGTCGGGGAAGTTGAACTGATCGACCTCACCTTCTGTGAAGGTGATTGCATTGCGCATCGCGTGGCCGATCCCATAACCGATGCCGCTTTCCATCTGGGCGGCGATCACATCGGGGTTGACCGCAATGCCGCAATCGACAGCACATGTAACCTTCTCAACGGCGACCCCATCCTCGGCGGTTCCGGAGATCTCAACGACCTCCGCCACAAACGTCCCAAAGGACTTGTGGACCGCGACACCACGCCAATGCCCCTGCGCTGGTGTGTCCGACCAGCCGGACCGCTCCGCAGCCAAGCGCAGAACGTTTGCCATGCGGGTTTGGTCGGGCGTGCCATCGGTCAGGTAGCTCAACCGGTAGGCGACCGGATCTTGGCCCGCCGCCTGCGCTGCCATGTCCATCATGGTTTCCATGACAAAGGCGGTGTGGCTATGGCCCACGGAACGCCACCAGTTCACCGAGATGGGTGTGTCGCCATCGGTCACCCCCACATACATGCCCGGTAAGGCGTATGGCGTGTCGCGCGTGCCCTCGACCGTCGAATTGTCAACGCCGTCCTGAACCATGAAGGACGCCCACGGCCCGCCTTTGAAGATTGGCTTGCCCGCGATGCGATGATCCCAACCAACGATCTGACCGTCGGCATCGAGGCCGACACGCACCTTGTGGGCGTATGCGGGCCGGTAGTACCCACCTTTGATGTCATCTTCCCGGGTCCAAACGAGTTTCACCGGTTGCTGGCCGCCGTTTAGTGCAAAGGCCAGAGCGGCTTCGACCTGGTAGTCGCCGGTTTGTGTGGCGCGCCGGCCAAAGGTGCCGCCCGCATAGAGCGTCTTGATCTCGACATTCTCTTCGGGGATCTGCAGCACAGCGGCGAATGCCATTTGGACGCCCGTTGGGAACTGGCAGCCATCATAGACCATCACGCCCGTCTCCGTTGGGGCCACGACACAGGTCATGGGCTCCATGGTGGCGTGGGCGAGGAACGGAAAGTAGAAGTCGCGCTCAATTACTTGGGCCGCGTTTTCCAAAGCCGCCGCTGTCTCGGCAGCTGTTCCACGGGCGTCGAACGCGGCTTCGGCGTTCACGGCAGCCATGAGCTCCGCCTTGATCGCATCGGAGCTGCGGTTCTCGGCTGCGGAGAAGTCCCACTGCGCGGTGATGGCATCGCGAGCCTGCAGTGCCGCCCAGGTGTTCTGGGCATAAACAATCACGCCGGCTCCCGTCGGGATGGCAGCGGACCGGATGAACCCCGGCACAGCGGCAGCGCCGGACGCATCATGAGACACGAGCGTGCCGCCAAACCGCTGACTGCGCAGAACAACGGCCACGATCTGGTTATCAAGATGGATGTCCATCCCGTAGATCGCAGTCCCGTCGGTTTTCGGACCGCTGTCTCGACGCCCTGTATTGGGGTTACCGATCACCGTGAACTCCGAAGGATCCTTCAGGCGCGGTGCGGCGGGAACTGGCCTCTGGGCCGCTAGGGCAACCAAGTCGCCCAAGGGCGCTGATCGGTCGCCAGCGGTCACCACGCCATCCTTCAGAGCGACGGCGGCAATTGGCACACCCCACAGCTCGGCAGCGGCGCCAACCAGCATTTCCCGGGCTGCAGCGCCAGCGGTCCGATATTTGAGATAGGAGTCGGCCATCGCGGTTGAACCGCCAGTGCCCTGCGCACCACCGAACAGGGTGTTGCCGTACCGGGACGCATCGGCAGGGGCAAAATCAACCTCCACCCTATCAAGCGGCATGTTCAGCTCTTCAGCGATCAGTGTGCTGAGGCCCGTTGCTGTGCCCTGACCACACTCAAAATGTTTGATGATCGCCGTGACGGTTCCATCACTCGTAAGGCGGACGAAGGGGGTGAAGTCTGCGGCCGTCACTGGCTGTGCGAGGACTTGGTCAGCCCCATATCCGACAACCAGCGCGGTGCCTGCCAGGGCGGAGGCGGACTTGAGGAAGCCGCGACGTGAGATTTCCAGGGTCATCGATCAGGCCTCCAAAATCTCAGATGCGCGCTGCACGGCGGCGCGGATGCGTTGGTAGGTGGCACAGCGGCATGCGTTGCCCCACATGTACCCTTCGATCTCATCGACGGTTGGCTTGGGGTTTTCGGTCAACAGCCCAATCGCCGACATGATCTGGCCCGACTGGCAGTAGCCGCACTGCACGACGCTAAGCTCGTTCCAAGCCTGTTTGACGGCGCTTGCGACATCCGTGTCCGCACCCTCGATTGTTGTGACTTCGGCGCCTGCAACGTCCTCGATATAGGTCTGGCAAGAGCGGACCGGGAAGCCGTCCACATGGACGGTGCATGACCCGCAGGACGCGACGCCGCACCCAAACTTCGTACCGGTTAGCTTCAACTCATCTCGGATGACCCACAGCAGCGGTGTACCATCGGGCGCGTCGACAGACCGCGCATCACCGTTAATCGTTAAGCTCGTGGCCATGTCGCCAATCTCCCCATTTCGTTTGTGCAGCCTACGATGCGCTCGAGTGCTGTGAGCGCAGGAATAGACTGAAGTACTGCATTTGTCAAAGTGTATTTGACAACTAGACGCTCGGTGTCTAATTCCGCCGGATGAATGTCAGGCACATCAAGATCGTGGAAGCGGCTTTCAAGCTGTTCGCACACTATGGCGTGGGCAAGACGTCGATGAGCGAGATCGCGAACGCTGCCGGCGTCGCGCGCCAAACTGTCTACAACGCCTTTGACGGGAAAGAGGAGCTGATACATGCGGCGCTCCTGCACTATTCGTGTCAGACAAAAGAGGCGGTCGAGAATGAATGCGCGCGCGCCGTCGAGCTTGGCGAGCGGCTTGACATCCTGTTTCACCATATGGCCGCGGTGCCGTATGAAGCCATGCAGACTCTGCCGCATCTCGATGAGATTCTCGAGATCGAGGCTCAGCTCTCAGCCGAACGCCGTGGCGAGGTGAAGGCCGTGTACCGGTCGACAATCGTTGGTGCGCTTTTGCCTTATGAAAGCCAGTTTGTGGCCAACGGCTTGGACTTAGAGCGCCTCGCTGAACTCATGAAGGGCATGTTTACCCAAATCAAGCGCGATGCGGTCGACGCTGATCATCTCGCCACGCTCTTCGGGACGATCAAAGCGATAATCCTTGCAAGCGCTTCACGGGGCATTGCGCAAACCTGATCGTCGGTTTCGGCAACCAGGGTGCATGGAAGAACTCGTTCCCTTTTTTGGGCCTTAGGCTCGTGGCTGGTTTCGCGGAGCTGGCCAGCGAAAAGCCCGTGTAGAGCCAGTGCTCTCGATCTCCGCTGGTAGTGGTCCGCGCCTATCGTTGACACTGTCCACAATCTGTCATTTGTTGACGTTATCAACTTAATTGAGGCCTCGCGACACCTGATCTGCGACGCCCAAGGGAGAGGAAAGCGACATGAAGAAGACACGTTTGGTTGCCTGTTTGGCGGGCGTCACCGCCTTGGTATCCGCGCAGGCCGCCGTGGCTGAAGCGCCCCTATCCGCCTCCGTTCTCGAGTTTGCCGATGCCGAAACGCTGTTTGTCGCGGATTCCGCCGGCGGCAAAGTCCACGCCTACACGCTGCCGGGCGCTGGCGCTGCACCAGAGGCGATGGTTCCCTACAACCTTCTCGATCTTGACGCCCAGATCGCCGACGCTGTGGGCGCGGACCTGAGGGGCATCACCTATCACGATCTCGAAGTGCATCCGGTCACCCAGGATGCCTATGTCGCAGCGACCGTCACCATCGACGGCGCGCGGCAGTCTCATGTCTTCTCGGTCACCCGCGATGGCGTGGTCACACCGCTCGATCTGGCGGGTTTGCCCTCGACATCCTTCACCATCGACGATGCGCCCGATGAGACCGTGACCTTCTGGCGGGACATTCCCGCAACCACTTTCACCGTCACCGATCTCGATTTTGCCGATGGCGACCTCTTTGTCTCCGGCCTGTCGACGGGCGAGTTTGCCTCGACCTTGCGCCGGGTGCCTTACCCGTTTGGCGACGGCGCGACGTCGACCGGGGTCGAGATCTACCATGCCGCCCACGGCCAGGCGGAAACGCGCGCGCCGATCCGCGCCATGAGCGTTCTTGATATTGGCGGAACACCCACGGTCGTTGCCGCCTACACCTGCACCCCGCTTGTGACGATTCCGGTCTCCGACCTGGTGGACGGCGCCAACATCTCCGGTCGCACCATCGCGGAACTTGGCTATGGCAGTACGCCGCTTGAGGTGCTCAGCTTCACGGCATTTGACATGGAAGGGAACGGCCAGCCCCTGGTGCTCGTGATCAACCGGGAGATGGACGCCGACCTGATCACGCTGCCAGACCTTGAAGAGGCCGCGTCGGCCCCTGGCATCATGCAACCGGTCAGCTATCTCGGAGACACCGCGGGGGTCGAAACGACGCCCGTTCCCCTCTCAGGCGTATTCCAGGCCGCCGAACAGGATGCGCAGTTCCTGCTCACTCTGCGGCGCAACATCGACACCGGCGCGATGGATTTGGTGTCGTTCCGCAAGGGCGCCTATCTGCGGCTCAGCGAGTTTGTCAGCGAGTACAATTTCCCCGACTATCGCTATGCCGACAATCAGTTTTCGGAGCAGACCCGCGTGTTCCAGAACATGCTGAAGGCGGATGAAGGCTTCCCTGACCTGGCGCGGTAGGCATGCTTCGTCGGCTGTTATTGGCCGTGGCCGCCCTAGCGCTGGGCGGCCAGGCGGCCTTGGCGTGCACAGGGCCCGGCACGACCCGCGTGGACCAGATCTATCCCTCGGGCCCGGTGGTGCCGGACAACATTCTGCGCCTTTACCTCTATTTCACCGGACCCATGGCGGAGGACGACATTTTGTCGAGCGTTCGCTTGGCGGGCGCTGATGGCGCACCGATCGACGGCGCGTTTTTGTCGAACCTTTTCGACCTCTGGTCGCCCGACCGGACGCGGTTGACGGTCTTGTTCGATCCAGGGCGCGTGAAGACGGGGCTTGTGGCCCATGAAGCGCTTGGCCGCGCGTTGAGCGAGGGCGAGCGCTACACGCTGAGCGTCACGACAGATGCGTTGGATGCCGATGGGTGCGCGCTCGAGCAGCCGTTCACCCACAATTTCGTGGCAGGCCCGACCGATCTCGATCCGCCAGACCCTGGCGCGTGGGACGTCGATCTACCATCGCTTGGCACACGCGAGCCGCTCGCCATCTCGCTTGGCAGCGCCCATGATCACCTGTCGATGGCGTTCCGCATCCGCGTACGGCGCGGCGACGATTCCGTCGCTGGCCGTTTGGCGCTGAGCGATGCCGAAACCGTCTGGCTGTTCACGCCGCGAGACCCATGGTCTGCAGATCGGTACGCGATTGCCATCGAGCCCGAATTTGAGGACTTGGCTGGCAATCGCCCAGGCCGCTTGTTTGATCAGCTCATGGGCCAAGAGATGCCAGCGCCTGAGCTGCAATTGTGGTTCTCGCCGGTTGTGGAGTGATCAAGGGGCGCCCAGGCAGATCGAGGCCCTCCAGCTTACCCCGTCAGGAAACCTGTTTGTCCAACCCGCCCCGCGGTTTGGTCTTGGAACGGCTGCGTCCGCCCCTACTCATCGGCGACGAACTGGCACCAGAGCGGGTGGCTCTGGCAGAACGCGCGGGCGCTGTCGTAGGCGATGTCGAGGAACTGCGCGACGCGCTCTTTGCGTGCCATATTGGCATAAGCACAACGGACCTTGAGGACGCGCGGGACGGTTTGGGTGTCGATGACCTTCAGCATGCCGGCCGCCAGTTCCTCCTCCACCGAGACCGCGGGAATGGCGGCGATGCCAAGCCCCTGCTTGAGCATCCAGATCAAGGTGCCCAGCGAATTGGAGGAGTGCTGGCTGGCCGAACCGTCGCTCTCAAGCTCGCTCGTCAACGGAAACAGCGGCGAGGTGCGCGGGTAGTGGATGACGGGCAAGTGCGCGAGCTCTTGCGGCGTCACCGGCCCGGCTTTGGGCAGAAGGTCCGGGTGCGCGATCCAGCGAACCTCGTAATTGACGGTGAACAGACGCGAGATCTGCATGCTCGGCGGCGCGTTGGACAAAAAGGCCAAATCAATGTCAGCCGTGGGCATGTAGCGGGCCAGCTGGTGGTCGGACGCGCTGACGAGGTCGCACGGCGTGTCCGGGAACGTCTGCCGAATGGTCGCGAGCATCATTGGCATCCAGGTTTTCACGGTCAGTGACACCGCCGCGATGCGAATGCGCGAGTGCTGGCCCACACCGGTGGCGCCTTCAAGCAAGGTGGTTCGTAAATCGAGCATGCGCTCGGCCAGGCTCAGCGTTTCGACGCCGCGCTCCGTCAGCGCAAAGTCAGCCCGGCCGCGATCGATCAGAGGCACGCCCACCAGGCTCTCGAGGGCCCGCACCCGGGCTGAGACGGCGGGTTGGGTGATGTTCAGGCGCTCGGCAACGCGCTGATAGGTTTCCAGCTGGCAAAGCCAGTAAAACGCTTCGATGTGCTTGAGGTTCATGGCGCGACCAAAAAATTTCTTATCGCTATCAATAAAACTTTGACTTTGACCCTATGGCAAGCGAGCGCGCATCCATAGACCTATGGAAGGTCGTCCCTCAAAGCCCACCGATCTTGCCGGTGGCCTGCGCCGCGCCATCGATGAACGGCGCTTGGTCGCCGCCAGCTGGCTGTTCTTGGGCAGCCCGGCGACGACCGAGATCGTCTCCCTGGCCGGCTTCGACTGCCTGATCCTCGACCGCGAGCACTCGCCGGGCGGGCTCGATACGCTCTACCACCAGCTCCGCGCGTCGCGTGTCCCGGTGATTGTGCGGCTCGCCTCAGCCGACCCGGCAGCCGCGAAACTGATGCTCGATGCCGGCGCGGCGGGTGTGGCTGTCTCCAACCTGGAAACGGCGGAAGACGCCTCGACGCTCGTCCAAGCGACGCGGTACACACCGACCGGATCCCGCGGCATCCAGCGGCTCAGCCGAGCGGCAGACTATGGCCTCAACTGGCAAGGGTATCGCCGCGGCATCGGCGCCGCGCCGCTGACGATGGGGCTGATCGAATCCCGACGCGGCGTTGCGAACCTGGAAGCGATCGCGGCGACCGACGGGCTGGACGTGATCTTTGTGGGCGCCGTGGACCTGGCGTCCGACATGGGGCGACACGAAGAGACAACCCATCCCGAGGTGGAAGCGGTGATCGCCACCATCGAGCGGACGGTCCTTGCCAGCGGCAAAACGCTTGGTGGCCTGGCCCTTGATGAGGAAGACGCTCGGCGCAAGCGCCAACGCGGCTACGGCTTTCTCTCGTTTGGCTCGGATGCCCTCTATGTGCGCGATGGCGCCGTCGCCTCGGCCAATGTTGCCCGGGCCGTCACACGCGAGGCGGCCTTATGAGCGACCGCGCACCGAAGTGGCGGAGCCTGTTGGGCGAACCGGACCTGACCGCCGCGAAGACCATCCTGCTGGGCTTTGTGATCATCTGCTCGCTGCAGGTGTTCCTGCGGTTCATTCTGCCGGTCCCGCTGTCCTGGACGGAAGAATTGGTCTCCGCGTTCGTGATCTGGATGACGTTTCTGGGCGTCATCGCGGTGGAGCGCAAAGGCACCCATATCCGCGTCGAGCTGATCGACGAAGTCTTCCCCGCCAAGGTCGTCGCCGTCATCTACGGCCTGTTCGACGTTGCGATCCTCGCGTGCCTCATAGCCATCATATGGGGCGGCTGGGAGACACTGCACGAGACGGCGTATCAGCGTACCCCAGCCCTGGGCATTCCGCTCAATGCGCTGATCGCTGTGGTGCCCCTTGCCTCCATCCCGCTCGCCTATTTCGTGATCCGAAACGCGGTGCGCCGGTTCCGCGAGGCGTGGTCATGAGGGGGCTGCCGGCATGACCATGGATCCGCTCACGGTCACGATGATCTTCGCCTCTATCGGGCTGATCATCATGGGCTTTCCCATCGGCTACGCGATGGTGCTGTGCTCACTGGTCTACATTTTCGCGAACGGGTTGCCGCTGTCGCTGCTGGTCCATGAGTTGGGGCTGACGCTCAACAGCTTCACCATGATCGCCATCCCGCTGTTCATGTTCGCGGGCAAGCTGATGACCGCGAGCGGCATCTCGGACCGGATCTTCGACTTCACCAACAATCTCGTGGGGCGCATTCCCGGTGGCCTTGGCCATGTGAACGTTGCCTCGAGCCTGGTCTTCGCCGGCATGTCCGGCTCCACCATCGCCGACGTCGCGGGCCTTGGCGAGATTGAATACAAGGCCATGACGAAGAAGGGCTACGACCCCGACTTCACCATGGGCGTCACCCTCTCGTCGGCGGCCATTGGCCCGATCCTGCCACCATCACTTCCCATGGTGCTGTATGGGGTGGCCGCCGGCACCTCGATCTCGGGCCTGTTCTTAGGCGGGGTGCTACCGGGCTTGCTGATCGCGTTCAGTTTGATGGTCTACGTCTTCTTCGTCGGCCTGGCGCGTGGCTACCGCGTGGATGTGTGGGCGGGCTGGCGCGCGCTGTGGATCTCCTTCTTGCGCGCGCTCCCGCCGCTTCTGACCCCCTTCATTATTGTCGGCGGCATGGCCTTTGGCTGGTTCTCGCCCACCGAAGCGGCGACCATTGCCGTCCTGTGGGCGCTGTTCATCTCGGCCATCGTCTACCGTTCGCTGAGCTTTGACGCGTTCACCCAGGTGTTGAGCGAAGTGGCTCTTTCGTCGGCGCGGCTGTTGTTCGTGATTGCGTCGGCCTTCCTGTTCGGCTGGGTCGCAACCTTCGGTCAGGTGCCGCAGATGCTGGCGTTCGCAATCGAGAGCAACATCGAGAGCGCCATCGTCTTTTTGCTCGTGTGCATCGTGGTCAACCTGATCCTCGGCGCTGTGCTTGAGAACGCCATCCCGCTATTGATCCTGGCGCCCATGCTCGCGCCGATTGCCGAGAACACCTACGGCCTCGACCCCATCCATTTTGGCGTCGTGATGGTTTTCAACATCATGATCGGCCAGTTCACCCCGCCCATCGGCCTGTCGCTGTTCGTGATGCGCGACATCACCGGCTTCCGCTTGGGCCGCGTCTTCTTCGCTGTGCTGCCATTCCTGTTCCCGCTGCTCGTCTCCCTCTTGATTATGGCCTTCGTCCCGCAAATCGTGACCGCAATCCCGCGGGCCGCCGGCTTCTAAGCAACCTGCGTTCCAACAAGGAGGACAAATCATGTTCAACCGACGCGCCCTATTGGCCGCAGCCGCCGCTGTGGCGGTTGTTGCCCCGACACTCCCCGCTGTCGCCGATGAGGTGACCTTGCGCTTCGCCCATGTCGTGCGCGAGGGCGACCCGGCGTTCATCGCGGCAGAAGCCTTTGTTGAAAGGGTCACCGAACTGTCCGGTGGCGAGATCAGCGTGCAGGTGTTCCCTGCAGGCCAGCTCGGCAACAACCGGCGGCTGTTCGCGCAGATCCAGTCGGGCGCGGTCGACATGACCTACACGCCCTTCAACATGCTCTCCGACATCGTACCCGAGTTTGCAACGATCACGGGCGGCTACATGTTTGAAAGCCCTGAGCATCAGCGGCTGGTGCTCGACAGCCCCGATTTTGGCGGCGCTTGGGCCGAGCAGCTGCTCGACCGTGGCGGCCTGCGCATCCTTTCAAGCTTCCACTACGGCACGCGCAACGTGACGACGGCTGAAACGCCGGTCCGCAGCCCAGATGATCTGGCTGGCCTGAAGCTGCGCGCGGTGCCGAATGCCATGTCATTGGCCACAGTGACGGGCCTTGGCGCTGCACCCACGCCGGTGGCTTGGCCCGAGACCTTCCAGGCGCTGCGCCAAGGCATTGTGGATGGGCAAGAGAACCCGATCCCCGTTCTGCACGCGGCGGGCTTTTATGAGGTGCAAGGCTTCCTTATCAAAACCGGTCACCAGATGTCGGCGCTGCCGTTCCTGATCAAGGAAACGACCTGGCAGGAGCTGTCTGACGACCAGCAGGCGGCCGTGCTGGAAGCCGCGACCTATGCGGCCGGCGTTGCCGAGGAGACGATGATCACGTTCACCGAAACCTTGGAGAGCGACCTGATCGACCGGGGGATGACAATCATCGAACTGACCGATGAAGAGGTTGCCGTGTTCCGCGAGGCGGTGCGGGCAAACGTGGCCGCCGAGTTCGACGGCCCGGTGCTGCCCGAAGGCCTGATCGGCCGCATCCACGCGCTCGCGGACGACATGTAAGTCTCCCCTCAAGCGAACGGTCGGGGCGCCTCACCTGCCCCGACCCCAGGAGCCGTTCATGCGCGTCACCGTCATCCAGATGAACTCGGTCAACGACAAGGCGGCCAACCTTGATCAGGCGCGCGCGTTGGCGGAGGCTGCGATCGCCGCCGATCGGCCTGATCTGATTTCCTTTCCCGAGAATATGAGCTGGTGCGGCGGCAGCCCGTCAGACCGGCTCGCAGCGGCCGAGCAGGTGGACACCGGCCCCACCTATGCGCTGTGCCGCGAGCTGGCGGCACGACATGGCATTTGGGTCCACACGGGCACCATTCCCGAAAGAGCGCCGGAGGAGACGCGCAACCGCAACACGTCGCTCCTGCTCGATCGGACGGGTCGCGAGGTCGCGCGCTACTCCAAAATTCACATGTTCGACATGGAGACGCCGGACGGCCAGGTCTACAACGAGTCCTCAGTCAACCAGCCGGGCGCCCACATCGCCACCGCAGCCCTCGAAGACGGGCTCACCGCCGGGCTGACTGTTTGCTACGACATGCGGTTCGCCGAACTGTACGTTGCGCTCGCCAGAGCGGGCGCCTCGGTGATCTTCGTGCCGGCCGCTTTCACCATGCAAACCGGCCGCGATCACTGGGAGGTGCTGCTGCGCGCACGCGCCATCGAGACCCAAAGCTGGGTGGTGGCAGCGGCGCAAACCGGCGACTTCCCGGTGCCCGACGGACGCCGGCAAATGTATGGGCGGTCGATCATTATCAACCCCTGGGGCACGGTGGTTGCGCAAGCGAGCGACGGGCCTGGATGGGCGACGGCCACCATCGACCCAGCGCGCGTGGCGCAAGTCCGCGGGCGCATGCCAACCCTTCAACACCGGCGTGCGTGGACGGACGACGGCGTGGTGCCCGTGGAGGCTTAGCGCCCCACTCTACCCGTCCCGCACGCTTGCCCAACTGGCCAGCGTCTTGAGCAGCAGAGCTGCAGAGGCGGCGCCGGGGTCGACATGGCCGAGGGACCTGTCGCCAAGGTTGGCAGACCGGCCCTTGCTCGCGGTCATCTGGGCTGTGGCTTCGGCCCCCGCTTGGGCGGCGTCCGCTGCGCTTTGGGTGATCGCGGCCAGTGACGCGCCGCCCTTGGCCGCCAGGGCTGCGTCGGCAGCGGGCTGCCAGGCATCCACCATGGTCTTCTGACCCACCTCGGCTTTGCCGCGATGAACGACGCCGTCGGCCATCGCCGCGATGACGTCCGCCACATCATCGGCGCCTAGCGTTTGCTTGCCCTTGGTGGACGCGGCCGCGCGCATAAAGCCGGTTGCGTAGAGCGGGCCCGCTGACGCGCCGACGGCGTTGAGGAAGGTCTTGGCGCACAGCATGAAAACATCGGACGGCGCGGCGTCGTCCGGCAGCTCTGCGAGCGCCCTCTGGACGGCCTGAAAGCCGATCGACATGGTCACGCCGTGGTCGCCATCACCGATCACGCCATCGAGCGCGCTGAGATGGTCTTTTTCGCGTTCAATCATCGCGGCAAACGCGCCAAACAGGTCGGCGATATCGGCGCCGGAAAGGGTGGTCACGCGCAGTCTCCTATGCGTTGAAGTCTTAGAACAGTGGGGCGTTGAAGGCCGCTTATCCGGCGCGGAACATGGCGCAATCGCATGGGTGGTCGAGCATGGTCTGCAGCTCGCCATCAAGC
>JAHCMG010000013.1 GCA_019192585.1 Devosiaceae bacterium MH13 | reverse complement strand
AGATCGCAAAATCATCGAAGACCTGATGGGCGATCTCGGTTTGCAGCGACGAGGAAAACACCGTCCGGCAGATAATGTCGGCGGCGAGGTGCCCCATCGCCTTGTCGAGCGAGAGCGCCGTGCCCGCCGCCGCGTGCTCATCGAACAGCCGCTCGGCCTCATCCACGCCTTCGGCCATCGCCGGGAAGGCATTGTTGATGCGCAGGCTCGTAAAGGCCGGGTCCACCATCGCCCGCTGGCGCCGCCAGGTGTCGCCGGAGGAGACAAAAATCGAGTCCCCAATCAGCGCTTCGGTGGCGTTCACCATCAAATCGCTCTTGGGGAAGATCGCGCTGTCATCGGTCAGCACCTGGCGGATCAGGGCCGGGTCATTGGCGATGACAATCGAGCGGCGCGAGTAGCCCAGCGGGCCAATCGGGTCGCGATAAGCGGTATCCGGCAGCAGGCTCAGCAGGTCGCCATCGCCCTGCCGCAGGACCCGGATGAGCGACACCACGGCCGGTAAAGACACCGGGCGTGGCGGCACATAGGCGTCTTCGGCGGGGGCGGGAGGCGCGGTTTGCAGCATGGGTCGGCGCTTACGGTCTCTCGGCGATCCGACGGATCGGTACGTTTCCAAATGAGCATAAATCAACTAGATTTGACACTCAAATCCGTCGCATAGTGTTGACATGAGCATCCTCGCCGCCGCCGACAGCACCATCGCCGCTGCACCGATCCTGGGCATCCCATCGATCGACCTGTTCCACGCCTTTGTGTGGGGCCACATCCTGTTCGGCGCGCCGGGGCTCATCGCCTTCTGGGTGCCGGTGATCGGCAAGAAGGGCGGCAGTTGGCATGTTTGGGTGGGCCGCTTCTTCACGGCCGCGATGCTGATCACAGCGAGTTTCGCGGTGCTGATCAGCCTCACAACGCTCTACGATCCGGCGGGCACCCACCCGCACCTGATGAGCCACCCTGACTTTGGCAGCGAGACGGTCATCCGCGATATTTTCGGCTGGCTGATGCTCTACCTGGGCATCCTGACGCTCAATCTGGCCTGGTACGGCTGGACGACGGTGCGCAACAAGACCGACCGCAACGCCAACCGAAGTGCCCTCAACCTGTTCTTGCAGGCGGCTCTACTGGTTGCGGCCATCAATTGCGCCTGGCGCGGTTTGGCCGATGGCCAAGTGCTGATGATCGGCATCTCCACGATCGGCTTTGCCACGGTCGCCACCAACATGTGGTTCCTCTACAAGCCCCGGCCCGACCCGCGCGACTGGCTGCGCGAGCACCTCAAAGCGCTCGTGGGCACTGGCATATCGGTCTACACGGCCTTCTTCGCCTTTGGCGCGGTGCGGCTGCTCCCCGAGGCGGCCCTCACGCCGGCGCTATGGTCGGTGCCGCTCGTGGTGGGCGTGTCGATCATCCTGTTCCAATGGAACAAGCTGCGCAGCCCCAAGCGCCGCCATCGCGCGCCACCGGTGCAACCGGCGGAGTAGCGACGCCCGACGTTAAGGGCTGCCCCCTGACCCTTTCGGCAACGGGTGCCGCTTGCCAAAATGTCGCACCCAAAAAAGCGCCGAATGCCGCTGCGGCAAGACCCAGATGGCGACCTTCCGTTAACCATATTGCAGCATCCTTGCCTACGCGTTTTTCCGTAGTGGCGCATAACGAGGGGGCTCGGTTCGCGTGCTGAACAATCTGAACATTTCAACAAAGCTGACCGCCGGCATCGGCATCGTTTCCATCTTCGGCATCGCATCCGGTGTCCTTGGCCTACTGATGCTCACCCGCATCGAAGCCGACGTGAACCAGATCACCGATTATGCCGGCCCGGTCGTGGAGACGACGGACGATCTGATCTACGCCGTCGCCGAAGCCCATAAGGTGCTTGTCGAGATTTTGGCCGACGAAGAACTCGAGGATGTGCCGGCGCGTGTCGCCGAGTTCGACGCGGCGAGCCAGTCCTACACCGATAACTTTGCGCATCTCGATGAGCTGCTGGTCGAGCCAGACATGCAGGCCATGCTGGACGCGACGATCGCCACCCGCCAGCAGCTCGGCCAGGCGGGGCTGGACATGCGGGCCGCGCACCGCGCCGAGCTCGAAGAAGAAGCGCTCGCCAAGGAGCAGGTCGCCCTTTTTGATGAGGTCGGCGACAGCTTGCTCGAACGGCTCGAAGCCTTTGCGGCCGCCAATGAAAGCGAGATGCAGGCTGCCGAAGCCGAAGGCGACCGGCTGATCTCAACCGGCGTTTCGACGCCCCGCATGATCAATGAACTGCTGGGCACGGTGTTTGAGGAAGACTACCCCGCGGTCGAAGCCTCTAAGAACCTGCAGATCATTGTCGAACAGCTCGAGGGCACCACGACGAGCTATCTGGGTCTCGAGGATCAGAACGCGCTCGGCCCTGTGCGCATGGAGTTCCAATCCATCGCGGCCTCCGCGGCCGATGATTTTGATGTCCTGTTGAACCTCGCCGAGACGGACGACGAGCGCGCCGAGATCACCGATCTGCGCAACACGTTCAACGGCTGGGTCGCCCGCGCGCTGGAGCCGGAGCGGCTGTTCGACACCCATGCCGACCGCCTGCTTGCCGAAGCCCAAGCCGATGCCGGTGCGGAGCGCGTTGATGACCTGGCTGACCAGCTGATCGCCCAGCTCAACGAGATCGCGGACCGTGGCGATGCCATTGCGTCCAGCGTCGATGAGCAGGCTGCCGCGCAGGTCCGCTCGGCCTTATTCATCGTTGGCGCCATCGCGGTCGCCATTGCCGTCGTGTCCTTGGCCCTGTTTGTCATCATTCGGCAGACGATCACCGCGCCGCTGGTGCGCATGATCGCCGCCATGAACGCGCTCGCCGACGGCGACCTGTCGGTCACCATCGACCAGGACGAGCGCCAGGACGAGGTCGGTCAGCTCAACCGTGCACTGGCCGTCTTCCACCAGCAGGCGCGCGACAAGGCCGAACTGGAGCGGCGTCAGCAGGAACTCAAAGAGAAGGCGGAAGCGGACCGCAAGGCTGAGCTCGACGCCTTTGTGGGCCAGTTCGAGATGGCCGTTGGCAGCGTCGTCCAATCGGTGTCCGACGCCTCGGAACATCTGCAGGCCTCGGCTCGCGGCATGAGCGATATTGCAGAGCAGACCAGCGAGCGTTCGAACGTTGTCTCGACCGCGTCTGAAGAAGCCTCCGCAAACGTACAGACCGTGGCCTCAGCCGCCGAGGAGATCTCAGCGTCAGTGTCCGAGATCGGGCGCCAGGCCGCGGAATCCTCCACCAAATCGGCCGCTGCCGAACAGGAAGCTGCCCAAACGGTGCAGAAGGTGGCGACCTTGTCCGAAGCCGCCAAGCGCATCGGTGACGTGGTCACCCTGATCTCGGACATTGCCGAGCAAACCAACCTGTTGGCGCTTAACGCGACCATCGAGGCTGCGCGCGCGGGCGAGGCGGGCAAGGGCTTCGCGGTCGTGGCGAGCGAGGTGAAGAACCTGGCCGAGCAAACCGCCAAGGCGACCGCCGACATCTCCTCGCAGATCGCCGGCATCCAGGATGCGACCGAAACGTCGGCCGCGGCCATCACTGGCATCAGCTCGACGATCCAGGAGCTCAGCGCCATCTCGTCGTCGATCGCGGCGGCGGTGGAAGAGCAGTCCGCGGCCACCCAGGAGATCGCGGCCAATGTGCACCGCGCCGCCGAGGGCACCCAAGAGGTCTCGAGCAACATCTCGACCGTGAGCGAATCTGCCGAACGCTCTTTGTCCTCCGCGCAGGACCTTCTGACCTCGGCGTCCGATCTGGCGACCCAAGCCGACACGCTGAAAGACGAGGTCAGCGACTTCGTCGCAAAGGTCCGCGCCGGCTAACGCACTGGCAAGGCAAACATAGCCGCCGCCCCGCGCTTTGGCGCGTGGGCGGCGCGCTACAGCGTGGCAAAGCGCTCCGGCATGAACTGAAGGTCGGTGTCATCGGGCTTCGCGCCAGCCGCTGTCAGCATCGCGTGGATCTGGCCGCGATGATGGGTCTGATGGTTGAAAAGCTGGATGACGAGCATCTGCTTGGGCTTGTTGATCGTGCGCCCCGCTGCGCCGGAGTACCAGCTGAGGTCACCGTCGAACCAATCACCGGCCACGGTGTGCGCCCAGTGGAGGATCTGCTGGTCGAACGCTTTACGCGCCTGCGCGAACGCATCCCATCGCTCGATCAGCGCGGTTGATCCGGCGATGCCCACCTGCGGTGCCGGCGTGCCCGCAAACCGGCTCAGCCAGACCTGATCGCCCCAATACAGATGCGACAGGGTCGCTTCGATGGAGCCGAAAAAGGCGCCGCGATCCTTCTGCCGTTCTGACGCGCTGAGGCCTCCGGCGGCCGCGAGCACGCTTTCATTCTGCCACAGATTGTACCGCGCCATGGTCAGCGCATAGTCGCGATTGGCCATAAGCCTTCCTCGGGGTCACAGGCGGACAGGCGCGCCCGCGACGCATACGCGTCGCTAGCGTTTGGCGAAGACGCTCGCATCGGGCGCAACCCGGTCGAGCACCCGCGCGGATGACAACACGCCGGGAACACCGGCTCCGGGGTGCGTGCCCGCCCCCACAAGGAAGAGGTTGCGCGCCTCTTCGGAGCGGTTATGCGGCCGGAACCAGGCGCTTTGGAACAGTTTCGGCTCGATCGAAAACGCCGCGCCGTGCACCGACGACAACCGGTCTTGGAAGTCCTGTGGGGTCAGCACCCGTTGGGTGACGATCGCGTCGCCAAGGCCGGGCAGCACCGTCTCTTCAAGGCGCTCTTGGATCTTCTGCCGATAGGGCTCGGCCTGCGCCGACCAGTCGGTGCCGCTCAGAAGGTTCGGCACCGGCGAGAGCACATAGAAGCTGTCGCATCCCTCCGGCGCGAGTGACGGGTCGCTCGCCGTCGGCCGGTGTAGGTAGAGCGAGAAATCTTCGGCCAGCCGCTTGCGCTTGAAAATGTCGTTGAGCAGCTCTTCGTAGCGCGGCCCCAGCACCATCGTGTGGTGCTGCACATCGTCGAACTTTCTGTCGGTCCCAAAGTACCAGACAAACAGGCTCATCGAGAACGCCCGCCGCTTCAGCGCGCCATCGGTCCACCGCTTGCGGCTCGTGCCCCGCAAAAGCTGCGAGTAGGTGAAGGCAGAATCCGCGTTCGACACCACCACGGAAGCCGGCACCCGCTCACCGGTCGTCAGCACAACGCCCGTTGCGGTGCCGCCTTCAACGGTGATCCGGTCCACCGGCGCGTCGCAGATCACTTCGCCGCCTTGTCCTTCGATCAGATCGACCAAGCCGCGCACCAGCGCGCCCGTGCCGCCCATCGCGTAGTGGACGCCATATTGGCGCTCCAGGTACGCGATCAGGCAGTAGTAGGCCGTCGTCGTCAGCGGGTTGCCGCCGATCAGAAGCGGGTGGAACGAGAACACCAGCCGCAGATTGGGGTCGGTGAAATATTTGCACACAGTGTCGTAGACGGAGCGGTAGCCGCCGAGCCGGATCAGGTCCGGCGCCGAGCGCAACGTGAAGCTCAGCGAGTCAAACGGCACATCGGCCAGCTCTTCAAAGGCGGTTTTGTAGATGTCGGCTGAGACATCCATAAAGCGCTCAAACCCGTCGAGATCGTCCGGGTTGAACTTCGCCACCTGCTCGCGCATCCGTGCCTGATCGCCCGAGTAGCGGAAGATGCGGCCATCATCGAAGCGGATATCGTAATAGGGGTCCGACGCGCGCAGATCGATATGATCTTCGAACCGTTTGCCGCACAGCGCCCACAGTTCGTCGAACAGGTAGGGCGCGGTGATGATCGTTGGCCCGGCGTCAAACGTGTAGCCGTCCTGCCGATACGTATAGGCCCGGCCGCCGGGCTGATCGAGCGCCTCGAACACCGTCACCTTGTAGCCGCGCGCGCCCAGGCGGACGGCGGCGGCGAGCCCGCCAAAGCCGGAGCCGATAACCACCGCGCGGGGGCGGGGGTCCGAGCGAGTGTCAAGCATCGTAGACCTCTTGAGTGTCACTTTCGTTTGACGGTATCAGCTAGAGATGGCGCCCGCAACGCGCGACGCAAGCGATATCTTGCCGCCGGCGACGGGCGGCGCGCCACGGAACGGCCCGGCGCGGGGAGGGGTTGAGATGAACACTAGCATGGCTGGCCGCCAAGGGGGTGGCACTCTGGGCGGCACCCCGGGTACGGTCCTGTTGACGCTGGGCCGCCTGCCCAAAGGGCTCGACATCGCGCGCAGTTTCCGCGCCGCCGGCTGGCGGGTGCTGCTCGCCGAACCGTTCGATTGGAACCTGTGCGCCCTCTCGCGCGCGGTCGCGACCAGCTTTCAGGTGCCCGCCCCCAACCTCGACCCCCAAGGCTACAGCGCCACCATGGCGGCGCTGGTGCGCCGCGAACATGTCGATCTGGTCGTGCCGATCTCAGAAGAGACGCCGCATGTCAGCGGCCTTGCCGAGGTGCTGCCCGACCATGTGTCGATCTTCGCGCCAGCGCAGGACCAATTGCTGCCGCTACACGATAAGCTGCACTTTGCTCAAGCTCTGGCGCAATGGGGGCTGCCGGCGCCGCAAAGCGCTGAACCGGGAACCGATCAGGCCAACGCGATCGCCCAGGCAGGCCCTTACCTGATCAAGGATCGGCTGGGCGCCTCGGGGTCGAACATCGCCTTCTTTGATGCCGGGGCACCTCTGCCTCCGCCACAGGCCGGCACACTGGTGCAAGAGCGGGTTCTGGGCCGTGAAGTGTCGAGCTTCAGCATCGTCCACCAAGGGGTGGTGACGGCGCTTGTCGTCTATGAACCGGTGATCCGGGACGGGACCGTCGCCACCGTGTTCGAGCGGCTCGACCCGCGCGACCCTGCAGCTAGGGCCACGCAACAGACGGTTACCGCCATCGCGGAGAAAACCGGCCATACCGGCTTTCTCTCCTTTGATCTGATGATCAATGCGGCCGGGAAGGCCGTGCCCTTTGAGTGCAACCCCAGGGCCAACTCCGGCATCCACTTCCTTGAGACCGCAGAGATCGCGCCCGCGATCCTCGACCCGTCGGTGCGGCCGCGCTTCAGGCGGCAAACCCGGCTGCAACAGGCCTACCCGACTTTGACTTTGCTCTGGGGCGCCATCGGCAAATGGCCCCGCTATCGGCAAATCGCCAAGGCGCTGTTTTCGGCCCGCGATGTCAGCTGGTCCTGGCGCGACCCGCTGCCCTTCATCCTGATGACGCCCGCCACCTGGCCCTTGCTGCGCCAGTCGATCTTTGAAGGCCGCAGCCTCGGCGAAGCGGCCATCGCCGACATCGGTTGGTTCGCGCAAAGCGACGCCCTTTCCGCGGAGCTTGGCACCACGCCGGGCACCAATGCGGACGCACCTGATCCGGAAAAGCCCTGATATTGCCGCAACTTTGCCACAGCGCGCGCTGAACCGTTCGCGAAGTCGGGCGTATGCCCTTTCGAACTGGCCATCCGCATCCCCGCTGATGGCCCTAAGCGTTTCCATTGCCTGAGGTTTCCCATGCGCCTGTTCGCTTTGATGATCACCCTGCTGACGCTCGTGCCGGCGATGATGACGGGCCTTGCGCGTGAGGCGAGCGCGTCGCAGTTCACCGGCCAAGAGATCCGCTCGGCCATCATCGGTCACACCATCTACCTGGCGGCGCCCTTTGGCGGTGAGTTCCCGCTTAACTACCGCCGCAGCGGTCAGGTCGACGGCGATGGCGAAGCGTCTGGCTTTGCCGGCCGCATGGCGCAACCGCGCGACCGGGGCCGCTGGTGGATCGATGGCAACCGCCTGTGCCAGCAGTTCGAGCGTTGGTACAACGGCTCCCCCATGTGCTTCGACCTCACGCGCACGGGCCCCGATACACTGCGTTGGGTGCGCGACAATGGCCAAACGGGCCGAGCCCGCATCGGCGAGCGCATCTAAAGCGCTCGGGTTGGTCTTGAGGGCACGGGGCTTCGTTGTGACGCAAACACATACGACCACTAGGTTCACCCGTCGCGGGGTTTTGCAGGCCGGCGGCTTGATGCTCGCCGGCAGCACGCTGGCCGCCTGCGCAACGAGCCCGCAAGCCCCCATAGGCAACGATCAGCCGATCACACTTGTGGAAGCCTTTCGCGGCGAGCGCACCGGGCGCGGCCTGTTCTCGGTGCCACTGGCGGGCGTCGAGCGCGGCTTCGACGCAAGGCTCGTCGGCACTGTTGGCGGCAATACGCTCACAGTGGTTGAAGACTTTATCTTCGACGATGGCGAAGTGCAGCAGCTGACCTGGGTGTTCACCCGCACGGGCCCGTTTGAATGGTCCGGCGTGCGCGACGACACCGTCGGCACCGCCACCGTGGTCGAAACCGGCACGGATATCCGCCTCGATTATGTGGCCGATGTAGTGTCGCGCGGCGAGACCACGCGCCTCGGCTTCTCCGACATCATCTATCGCGAGCCGGGCAATGTGATCATCAACGAAGCGGTGGTCACCCGCTTCGGCATCCCCATCGGCACTGTGCGGTTCGAAATCCGGCAAACCTGAGGGTGAGCGCCCGAGGTCTCAGCCTAGAGCGGCACACTGTGCGGCGCTGAGAACACGCCCTCAGGGTCGATCGTTCGCTTGATGGTGCGCAGGCGCGGCAGGTTCACACCCCAGTAAGCCTCAGCCGGATTGTCGAGCCCATCGTCACGATAGTTGGCATAGCCCCGCGCCGCCGCATTGCGCCACACAATCTCGCGACCGGCGGCGAGCCCGCCTTCACCCGCCTTCAAGGCCTCTTCATCGATGCCGGCGAGATGTAATGTGGCCATGAACGCCGCGCCCCGATGGGGAAACGCGGTCGCACCGGCTGGCACCGCCCCAAGGGCGCCGCCTATTGTTTCAAGGGTGATGCCACTGCCGCCTTGCGCAGCATTGGCGCTGTGCATGGCATCAAGCAGCCCGTGCAGGGTTTGCGTGTCCAAGGCGTTTTGCAGCAATCCTGTGTGCGTGCGGCGCCACAGCGGCTGCGAGTCGAGCCGCAAGTAGAACCCCATCAGATCGGCCATCGGCCCGGTGGGGAGCGCGTTCTCATCGAGACGCAGATGGCCCTCGCTGACGGTGCGAAGCCCCTCTCGCAAGGTTTCAACGTCAAGGCCCGAGAGGCCAGAGAAGCGCAAGAACGTTCGCCCATCGCTCAGAGGGTTGGCTGCCAGGTGCAGTGTGGTGTGGTTCGGCACGGTGGGGGACCAGGCCATCCAACGCGCCATGATGGCCGCGGCGATCGGCCTATCGAAACTGCCAAAGGCGCGCACCCCGACATGCGCAACAGGCTGGTGCTGCGCGATCGTGGCCGATGTTATGATACCCAGCCCGCCGCCACCGCCCTTCGTGGCCCAGTAGAGATCGGGCTCTTCACGGGCGCTAAGGGTCCGAACGCGGCCCTCAGCATCGACGAGGCGTGCGGAGATCAACCGGTCGCATAGCAGGCCGTGTGATCGGGCTTCATACCCAAGGCCCCCGCCGAGCAAATGGCCGCCAAAGCCGACATCGCCGCACCAACCCGCGGGCACGGACAGGCCCGCCTGGTGGCTCTCATGGTAGATGCGACGAAGCCGTGCACCCGGTTGTGCGGTTAGCGTTTGGGCGGCCGGGTCGCTGGTTACCGCCCTCAGGTCGCGCAGGTCGATCACAAGGTCGGTGTGCGCCGACGTACCCAGATAGCAATGCCCGCCACTGCGCACCGCAATCGCGCGACCGGTCTATCGGGCCCAGCGCAACGTGTCGACAACCCCCTGCTCGGTGCTGCACAGCGCCCTGAGGGTGGGCACCGACGCGGTGCGCTGATTGTGCTGAACGGCAAGCGCACGGGCGTCGCCGTCTTTTGCGCCAACAAAGCGCACGCCTTCGCTTGGCCGCGCGTTCGCCGGCCGGATCAGTGCGGGTGTGCTGAGTGTGCAAACCGATGCGGCCACGCCCCTTAGAAGGGCGCGGCGCGTAGGTTTGTTGGAGGGCGCTCTGATCACGGAGTTTAAACGTGGTGCTCAGGCGCCATCACAGGTTTTAGGGTTGCCCAAACAAGTCTTCGTAAATCAGGCAGCCCAGCGGAACGGTGCCCGAGAACAGCGCTTCTTCAAGGGTCAGCTCACGGTTCTGTTCGCTGCCAATGATGGCTGCGCAGGCGATGATGGAAAGGACGCTGACCACCAGACCGCCAACAATCCAAGCGCCTGTAGACGAGCCCCCGCCCGTTGCAACGACGACTGCTGTGTCCATACCAGCGTGCGCTGGGGTGGTGGTCGCAAAGGAACCGACGGCCAAAGTGAGCGCGACCGCAAGGACGGCCACAACTTTTTTGATACTCATAACTACGCCTCCGGGCGCTTTAACGCCGCGCACGGCCAGAGACTGGCGGAAGGTGAGGGTTACCGCAAGGTTAACGTGTGTGATGGCTGTCACAGACTCGCGAGGATTGCGCTCCCTCGGGCACTCCCCACCGAGTTCCTCTAATGAAAATCGCGGCTCTTGGGGATCACCCGCACATTGCGCGGGTGGGTGCCGCGGCCTGGAACCGCCTCCCTGGGCTGAACCTTTGGCGACTGCGCTTCAGAAAGGGGCCGGCGGCGGACGCGCACATAGGTGTCCGCCCTTTCGCCGCTTTTGATCCGCGTGTCCGCTTCGACCGGCCGTTTGACTTCATCGGCATGAGCGAGCGGCAGCTCCACTATGCCATCGGCGTTGAGGTCTTGCTTGCGCCGCGCCCGGCCGCGTAGCTGCTTGCGATACGCACCATTGGCTTTGACAGGACCCGTGAGCGGGCTGCGCACATGGTCGGCCCGCGCCACCGTTTCGGGCAGGGTGTCGGTGGACAACACCTCTAGGTCCCCGGTGCGGTCAACGAGCCGGTGGGCGACAATGTGGATGATATCATCCTTGCGCTGCACCTCGCCCACCACCTCGACAAGCCGCGCCTGCATCACCACCCGGCGGTAGCGCTGCACCATCTTGTCCCACACGACGATGTTGGCAGTGCCGGTTTCATCTTCGAGCGTCATGAACACCACGCCCTTGGCGGTGCCCGGTTTCTGGCGCACCAGAACGACGCCCGCATAGCGCACCCGCTGGCCGTGGCGGGCCTGGAACAGGTCTTCCGCCGTCACCAGTCTTTCGGCTGCATAGCGTTCGCGTAGGAACGAGACCGGGTGCGCTTTGAGCGACAGTTTTTGGGTCTGATAGTCAGCCACCACATGCTCGCCTAGCGGCATAAGCGGCAGCGCCACGGGTGCATCGGCGCCCGCGGGGTCGGCATCCATCGCTTCGAACAGATCCGCTGGCGCGTCCGACATCAGCCCCCGCACCGCCCACAGTGCCTGGCGGCGATCGAGCCCGAGCGAGCGGAAAGCATCGCCCGCCGCCAGCCGCTCCAAAACCGGCACAGACAGGCCCATCTGCCGGCAATCTTCCATCGAGGACAACAGTTTGCCATCACCTGAAGGCCAGTGATCATCGCGCCGCGCCACGAACGCTTCCATCACCTCTTTGGCCAGCCCATCAAGCTGCCTGAAGCCCAGGCGCACGGCAAAGCCGCCACTTTCATGCTCTTCAAGCGTGTTGTCCCAGCGCGAATGGTTCACATCAGGCGGGCGCACCTCAACCTCATGGGCGCGCGCGTCGCGCACCAGCTGGGCGGGGGCGTAAAAGCCCATCGGCTGGCTGTTGAGGATGGCGGCGCAGAACACATCGGGGAAATGGCATTTGATCCAGCTCGACGCGTAGACCAGCAGCGCAAAACTGGCGGCGTGGCTCTCGGGGAACCCGTACTCGCCGAACCCTTTGATCTGGTCAAAACAGCGCTTGGCGAAATCGGGATCATAGCCGCGCGCCACCATGCGCCCGACCATCTTTTCCTGCAGCGTGTGGATCGTGCCGACGCGCCGGAACGTCGCCATCGCTTTGCGCAGCTGATTGGCCTCATCGGGCGTAAACTTAGCCGCATCAATGGCGATCTGCATCGCCTGCTCTTGGAACAAGGGCACCCCAAGCGTGCGGCCCAACACGCGCTCCAGCTCGTCAGCATCGCCATGCCCTTGCGAGGGGGAAGGATAGCTGACCTGCTCGATCCCATCGCGCCGCCGCAAATAGGGGTGCACCATATCGCCCTGAATGGGCCCGGGGCGGACGATCGCCACCTCGATCACCAGGTCGTAAAAGCAGGCAGGCTTGAGGCGCGGCAGCATGTTCAGCTGCGCCCGGCTCTCCACCTGGAACACCCCGATCGCGTCGGCTCGCTGCAGCATCTCATAGACTGCAGGGTCCTCCGGCGGCAGCGTCGCCAGCGTGTAATCGAGCCCGTAATGCTTTTCGATCAGCCCAAAGGCCTTGGCGATACAGGTCAGCATGCCTAGCGCCAGCACATCGACCTTGAGGATTTTCAAGGTGTCGATGTCATCCTTGTCCCACTCGATAAAGGTGCGATCATCCATCGCCGCATTGCCGATGGGCACCAGCTCTTCAAGCGGGTCCTCGGTCAAAACGAAGCCGCCAACATGTTGGGATAGGTGGCGTGGAAAACCCAGAAGCTCATGCGCCAGCGCGATGGTTCGGCGCAGCGTTGGGTCATCAAGATCGAGCCCCGCCTGGCGGATCTGATCTTCGGGCAACTCTTTGCCCCACGACCCCCAGACGGTGGAGGCGAGCGCGTTGGTGACATCTTCGGACAGGCCCATGGCCTTGCCCACCTCGCGCACCGCAGAGCGCGGCCGGTAGGTGATCACGGTGGCTGTCAGGCCGGCGCGGTGGCGGCCATACCGGCTATAGATATATTGGATGACCTCTTCGCGCCGCTCGTGCTCGAAATCGACATCGATATCGGGCGGCTCCTTGCGCGCGCGCGATAAGAACCGCTCGAACAGCAAGCTCGTTTGCGAGGGGTCAACGGCGGTGACCCCCAAGCAATAGCAGACCGCCGAGTTGGCCGCCGAGCCGCGCCCCTGGCACAAAATGCCTTCCTTGCGGGCGAAGGCGACAATGTCGTGCACGGTCAGGAAATATTGCGCGTAGCCCAGCTCTTCGATCAAAGACAACTCTTTGTCTAGCGTCGCCTTAACCCGCGTTGGCACGCCGTTTGGGTAACGCCAAGCCGCCCCATCAAGCGTCAGCGCCTCAAGGTGTTGCTGCGGGGTTTTGCCCTTGGGCACGGGCTCGTTGGGGTAGTTGTAAGCCAGTTCATCAAGGCTGAACTGGGTCAGTTCAAGCACATCATTGAGCGCGGTTAGGGCCTGCGGCCAGCTGGCGAACAGCCGCTCCATCTCCGCTTCGGGCTTAAGGTGCCGCTCGGTATTGGCCAGCAATGTGAAGCCGGCTTTGGCAAGTGTGGTCTTCTCGCGAATGCAGCTCACCACATCCTGCAACGCCCGCCGTTCGGGGGCATGGTAATGGACATCATTGGTGGCCACCAAGGGCACGCCAGTGCGCGCCGATAGGCTGGCTAGCCGGTTAAGCCGGGCCCTGTCATCGCCGGTGTAGAGCCAGGCGGCAGCGAGCCAGACCCGCCCCGGGGCAACCTTGCGCACCTGGGCGATGTGATCCTCCAGGCAAGCGTCAATGACACGCGGCGGGACGATGATGATCGCCTGGTCTTCAAGATGCTCCAGCATCTCTTCAAAGCCGAAATGGCACTCGCCCTTGGGTGCACGCATTTTGCCCCGCGACAGAAGCCGGCACAGATGGCCGTAGCCGCGCCGGTTCATCGGGTAGGTCAGAAGGCTCGGCCCCTCTTGCGGGTCGAGCCGGCAGCCGACAACAAAGCGGATGCCTTCTTTCTTCGCCTCCTCATGGCCACGCACGATGCCCGCCAGCGTGTTGCGATCGGTGATCGCGATCGCCTGATGGCCCAGCGCTTTGGCCGCGATCACCAGTTCGCCGGGGTGCGAAGCGCCGCGCAAGAAGGAGAAATTGCTCGTCACCTGCAAGTCGGCATAGCGCCCACCACCGCGTTCGACGGGACGCGCAACCAGCCCCGGCGAGCTTTTGCCTGCCGGGCGGCGAAAGGGGATGGGCGGGTTCTCGCGCGGTCTGGTCATGGCCCCGCCTACTGAAACAGCCCGTGGACGAACCATTGCGGCGGGCGGCTTTGCCCATCTGGCCCCTCCTGCCCGTAAAGCCCCGCCCGAAACACCCAGTAGCGGCGGCCCTCTTCATCCTCGACATCGTAATAGTCGCGCACCCGCGTGCCGGCCTGCTCAAAAGCATCGGGGTGCCGATCCTGCCACCAGGGCGCGGCGATGCGCTCGGGCCCGCGCGCCCGCACAATGCCGCGCCGCACCCGCCGCCAGACAAGGTGCGCGGGCGGGCCATCGGGCACGGCGGCCACCACATCGGCAGGCTCGGGCCTGTCCAAGAGCCGTTGCGGTCGCGGCGCGGTGTGCGGTGCCTCTTGCTGCCAATCGTCCCAAGACAGCGCGGCAGAGGCACTGCCAGCGGCCACCAGGCGCGCCGCCCGCTCGGGCACATGGCTCGGTTCAGGCTCGATCTGATAGGCCACCTGGGTGCCGAACCGGTTGGCCAGGCGGTCCACCAGCGCCAGCACATCTTCGTCGAGCCGCAGCACCGGCGCGCCATCGCCTGCAGCCCTGCCATCGAGGGGGGTGGTTTCGCCTGGCATCCAGCCGGTTTGGCTCGCCGCCATCGCTTCGACCCCCTCGGCGCTGAGGACGAACGCTTCGATGCCGAAACCGGGGTCGATGG
>JAHCMG010000120.1 GCA_019192585.1 Devosiaceae bacterium MH13 | reverse complement strand
CGATGGTGGCTGCACCATTCGCTGATCTCACTTCGGAAAGCCCTTGAGGGGCTCGGCGTCCCGCTGATCCTTCGACGCGGTGACGCGCGAACCATGGTGCCGCAACTCGCCGAGCAACTGGGCGCTCAGCGTGTCGTGTGGAACCGGCGGTATTCTGGTGGCGGCATCGCCCAAGACACCGCCATCAAGGCAGATCTCAAGGCTGCGGGCTTTGAGGTGACGAGCCACAATGGGCACCTGCTTTATGAACCCTGGACGGTAAAGACCGGATCGGGCGGCAACTTCCGGGTGTTCACGCCCTTCTCGCGGGCCGCGCGGGCCACGGGCGCACCAGCCCGCCCGCAATCAGCGCCAGACGCTATGGTGGGTGTCAGCAACCCGCCGCCGTCCGATGACCTGGCGGCATGGGCGCTCACGCCGGATGCGCCCGATTGGTCTGGCGGGCTGGCCGACCGGTGGACACCCGGACCGGCCGGCGCGACGGCGCGGCTCGAGCGCTTTGTGGCCGACGCCCTGGCGGGCTATCCGGACAAGCGCAACAATCCCGGTATTGAAGCGACCAGCCTCTTGTCGCCGCACCTGCGGTTTGGCGAGATCTCGCCGCGGACGCTGTGGCACGCGGCAGAGGTGAGCCAGGCGCCGCGTGATGCGGTGTTCAAGTTTCACCAAGAGCTTCTGTGGCGGGAGTTTTCTTACCAGCTCCTGTACACCAGCCCCGATTTGCACCGCGACAATCACCAGCCGAAGTTCGACCGGTTCCCCTGGGCGGATACTGCAGCGGAGCCCGCCAAGAGCCATTTGCGAGCCTGGCAGAAGGGGCTGACGGGGTACCCCATCGTCGACGCGGGCATGCGCGAACTGTGGCACACAGGCTGGATGCACAACCGCGTGCGCATGGTGGTTGGCTCGTTCCTCGTCAAACACCTGCTGCTCGACTGGCGGCTTGGCGAAGACTGGTTCTGGGACACGCTTGTCGACGCAGACCCCGCCAACAATGCCGCCAGCTGGCAATGGGTCGCGGGCTCGGGGGCGGACGCCGCGCCCTACTTCCGGGTCTTCAACCCCGTCCTTCAAGGCGAGAAGTTCGATGGCGACGGCGCCTACACCCGCAAGTGGGTGCCCGAGCTTTCAAAGCTGCCGAAGAAATTTCTCCATAAGCCCTGGGAAGCACCAGCAAAGGTGCTGGCCGAAGCGGGTGTGGCGCTTGGCGAAAGCTATCCGCGCCCTATTGTCGATCACGCATGGGCACGCCAGCGCGCCCTCGACGCCTTCAAGTCCCTGTCCGATGCGGCCGACGCCGCCTGAGGAAAACAGAAAGTCCCCCCATAATGGCATCCATCGCAGTTATTGGCTCCGGTGTCGCTGGAAATGCGGCCGCGTGGGCCTTGCATACGTTCAGCCCCCATGAGGTGACGCTGTACGAAAAGCGAGACCGGCCAGGCGGGCATTCTGCGACGGTGGATATCGACTATGACGGCACCCCGATCAGCGTCGACACGGGGTTTATCGTCTACAATGGGCGCAACTACCCCAATCTGACCGCCCTGTTTCACCATCTCGGTGTCCAAACCGAGTGGAGCGATATGAGCCTTGGCGTGTCGGTTGGCGATGGCGCGCTGGAATGGTCTGGAGACCGGCCGGCGGCGCTCTTTGCACAGAAGCGAAACGCTCTTTCGCCCCGCTTTGTGGGCATGCTGGCGTCGATCTTGCGGTTCAACAAGCATGCGCTTGCGGACCTGGAGGCGGGCCGGTTGGTCGGCCTGTCGCTTGGCGAGTATTTGCGCGAGAAGCGCTACTCGAAGGGGTTTATCGAAGACTATCTGGTGCCGATGGGCGCCGCGATCTGGTCGACGCCCGATGCCGATATTCTGCACTTTCCGGCGCAAAGCTTCGTGCGGTTCTTCGCTAACCATCGGCTCTTGGAACTGCGCCCGCCGGAATGGCGGACGGTCTCTGGCGGGAGCCGGAACTATGTGCGCGAGTTGCTCGAACCGCTGGGCCACCGGGTCCTTTTGAACCGCGCCGTCGTGGACGTGCGGCGGCATGAAGGCGGCGTCGAGGTGACGGACGTTAGCGGGCGCACGCAAACGTTTGATGCCGTCATCATGGCCTCCCATTCCGATCAATCGCTGGCGATGCTTGGTGATCCGACGCCCGCCGAGCGCTCGATCTTGGAAGATGTTCGATACCGGCCCAACAGCGTCTATCTCCACCGCGACCCGGCTTTGATGCCCAAGCGGCCAGTCATGTGGTCCGCCTGGAACTACATGTCGGCTGCCCGCAATGCCGATGGACGCAGCGGGGTGTCGGTGTCTTATTGGATGAACAAGCTGCAAAATATCGACCACGCGATGCCGCTGTTCATCTCGCTCAACCCGTTCACTGAACCCGATCCCAGCAATGTGTTCTTGGAAACATCCTACGATCACCCGCAGTTTGACGCGGCGGCCCTTGCCGCCCAGGAACGGCTGCCGGCCGTCCAGGGCAGCGGGCAGATCTGGTTCGCGGGGGCCTGGACCGGCTATGGGTTCCACGAGGATGGCCTGCGCTCGGGGCTTGAAGCGGCCGAAGCGCTTGGCGCGAACGTTCCCTGGCGTGAGGGATCAACGCCGCTCGCCGTCAATGATGACCTGCCCGCCGAGCTCGTGCATCAGGCTGCGGAGTAAGCCGAGCCTTGCTGGACGACCCTGCCAGACACACGCCGACGGATGGTGACCTGGAAGCTCAGGCAGCCCTGACGCAAGGAGTGGGCACACAGGCCACTAGCGCAGCGTTTTCGATGCCGCCTGATGCGCCGCTGACCGTCTATAGCGGGCTAGTGATGCACCAACGCATGCGGCCTAAGGCGCATCGGTTCAGCTATCGGGTCTATTCGGTGCTCATGGATCTCGATCGGCAAGAAGAGATCACGGCCCTCAGCCCCCTCGTCTCGCACAATAAGTGGAACCTGTTTTCGGTTCACGGCAAGGACCATGGGGCGGCCGATGGGTCTCCGCTGCGGCCCTGGGCGGACAAATTGTTTGAAGAGGCGGGCCTCAACGACCGCCCGGCGAAGATCTACCTCCTGTGCTACCCGCGCATACTGGGCGCGGTCTTCAACCCGCTATCGGTCTACTATGGCTACGATGCGGACGGCCAGCTCACCGGCGTGATCTATGAGGTGCGCAACACGTTCGGCGAACGGCACAGCTATGTTGCCAAGGTTGAACCAGGCCAACTGAGGGCGTCGGGACTGCGCCAAAGCCGGCACAAGCAGTTCTTCGTTTCGCCGCTGATGGACATGGCCATGCGGTATGATTTCAACCTCAAGCCGCCCGGCGAAGCGACCACCATTCGCATCCTCGAGCATGATGCAGAGGGCCCGATTTTGGCCGCAACCTTCCACGGTATGGCGGTCGAGGTGTCGAGCGCCAGCCTGATCAGCCAGGCCATGCGAGTGCCGTTCCAGACGCTGAAGGTCGTTGGCGCCATTCATTACGAGGCCTTGCGCCTTTGGTTGAAGGGTATCAAACTGAGAGATCGCCCGCCCGCGCCACCGCGACACTCGGTGCGCGACAGGCAATTTCTGGTTCCCGCTGGGGACTTGGCCGCGCCCGGTCTTGCCGACCAAGACAAGCCGCTGGCCCCAGTGCAGGACCCTCGGTGAGAAGCTGACGCAATCAGCCCGCCGACCGAAGAGGAGGAAGATGGCCATGTCCGATCTTGCAGCTGAGCGCTCGCCGTCCACACTTGGCGCCCCGTCGCTGGGCGAGTTCACGCCGCTGACGGCAGACAATTTCAAGGACGCCACCAAGGCGCTGCCGCGCACCGTGCGCCGCGCGCTCGGTATCGTGCTGGGCCTGCAGTACGGCACGCTTGCGATCACCTTGCCCACCGGAGAGCGCTTCCGTGTCGAAGGCCGCATCGCGGAGCCCGTCGCCGATCTGCACATCCGCAGCTACGCGTTTTTGGGCAATGTCATCCGGCACGGTGACATCGGCGTTGCCGAGAGCTTTTTCGATGGCCACTGGACGTCCAGCGACGTGACCCGGTTTCTAGAGCTGTTCTGCCATAACGAGCAGATTATCCACGACCGCATGCAGGGCAACCCGATGGCGCGCCTCGCCATGCGGATCAAGCACTGGATGCACCGGAACACGCGCAAGCAAGCCAAGCGCAACATCGCCGCTCACTATGATTTGGGCAACGCGTTCTATGAGCGCTGGCTCGACCCGTCAATGACGTATTCGTCAGCGCTCTACCAAACCGGCGCCAACGATCTCGAGAGTGCGCAGCGTGCGAAATATGCGGCGCTCGCCGACGCGGCGCAGGTGCAGCCGGGCGACCATGTGCTGGAGATTGGCTGCGGCTGGGGCGGGTTTGCCGAGTATCTGGCAACCGAGTGGGGGGCCTATGTGACGGGCCTGACGATCTCGCAGGAGCAGTTCGACTACGCGACCGAGCGCATGCAGCGCGCGGGTCTGACCGAACAGGTCGACATCAAGTTCCAGGACTATCGCGACGAACGTGGGCTTTATGACCGCATCGTCTCGGTGGAGATGTTCGAAGCGGTGGGTGAGGCCTATTGGGGCACCTATTTCGAGACGCTCTCAAAGCGGCTCAAGCCCGGCGGCCGGGCGGGCCTGCAGATCATCACGATCCAGGACAAGTTTTTCGAGCATTACCGCAAGGCGACCGACTTCATTCAGCAGTACATCTTCCCCGGCGGGATGCTGCCGACGCCGACCCATTTGAAGACCTTGGGCTCGGACGCTGGCCTTTCGCTCGTCGATGAGCGGGTATTCGGTCAGGACTATGCCCGCACGCTGGCTGAGTGGCGGCAGACGTTCCTGGCCGAATGGGAGCGCGTTGCGCCCCTCGGCTTCGACGAGCGCTTCAAGCGGATGTGGCTGTACTATCTGCACTATTGCGAGGCCGGTTTCACGGCCGGCAATATCGATGTGCGTCAGGTCGTCTACGCCCAGGCGAACTAGTCAGCGCTAGCTGCCCTCTCCTTCGGATCTGGGCTCGAGCGCTTTGCCGCGCCACCCAGTCGTGCGCGACACGATCCAGTGGTAGACATCGAAGGGCAGCAGCCGCAGAAACTTCAGCTGATAGGTAAAGCGCTTGGGGAATGTCACCTCGAAGCGTTTCGATTCGATGCCATCGGCCATGCGGCGCGCGGCATCGTCGACCTTCAGCAAGAACGGCATGTCGAACGGGTTCTCGTCCGTAGCCGGGGTTTCGACAAAGCCGGGATTGATCACCTGGACAGTGATGCCCATCCGGTCAGCATCAAACCGCAAGGCTTCCGCGAAGTTGATCATGCCCGCTTTCGTCGCGCCGTAGGCGGTGGCCATGGGGAGGCCCGAGTAGCCAGCAACGCTGGCCACCAATGAGATCTGCCCTCTGCGCCGCGGTCGCATGGTCTCGATCAACGGGACCACGCAATTGGCGGTGCCGCCAAGGTTGATCTCGAAGGTGCGGTGCATAGCCGCCAAGTCGGGCGCGGTGCCATCGATGGGGATGTAGATGCCGGCGTTGAGGACGGCGATGTCGATGCCGCCTTGTGCTTCCGCATCCTCAACAATCGCGGCCATGCGCGGCCCATCCGTCACGTCGCCAGCGGCGATGTAGACATCGACACACGCGCCCGTCGCGGCGATCTGGTCTTTGAGGGCTACGAGCTTGTCTTCCGACCGCGCGGTGAGCAGCAGGCGGGTGCCGCGTTTGGCCATCTCAAGGGCGAGCGCGTGGCCCAGTCCCGAACTTGCGCCGGTGATCCAGACCAAGGGGGCAGTGGACATTCAAACAACTCCGTCAATACAGGCAATTTGCTGCTCTGCATACGCACACGGGTGCGCTGGAGTTCATCTACAATGTATCTTGCTTAAGGTTTTCGAGACCCACCGGCGACCGACGCGGCCTGAAGGCTTAGCGGCGGAAGCCGTTGATCAACCGACCAATCGGACCCGTCAGCTCTAGCGGCGCGTCAACGACAGCGAAGCAGATGCACACATCGCCCTCATCGGCGACGGGGCGGTGGTTCACCTCATTGTCAGCATAGGCAATGTCGCCCACGCCGTAATTGCCATTGTCGTCGGAAAAGGCACCCTGAAGCACCAGGGTGATTTCGCTACCATGGTGCGTGTGCACAGGCATGGCGCGCCCACCATCGATGCGCAGCAGGCTGATCTCGCAGCCATCAACATCGGGCAATTTGTATTCGGCAAGGCCAGGCATCGCACGCTTCCACGGCACATCCGCAACGGGCATGCCGATGAAGCGCTCGACAGCGCGTGGTCCTTGCGCGGGCCGCTCGGCAGGCTTGCCATCAATCTGCGCGAAAATATTCGAGAGCGCGGCATCACGGTCGGCGAGGCCAACCGGCGCGTCTTCTGACGAGAGATCGTTTTCGCTACCCGCATCCTGATCGGCCGCGAGGCTTGAGAGATCGTCGAGCCAGCCATCGGTCTCATCCGACAGTTCGATATGGGTCTCGACCAGCGCGTGCAGAGGTCTTGAGAGTGAGCCCAAGGCGTACTCGGCCAGAAGACCGGAGACCAGATCACGTTGGCGTGTAGCAAGTACGTTCACGATACCATCAATCCACTATTCTGACTTGGGCGGCCTATCGGCGGAGCCGAATGCCTTTCCAAGGCGAAACCGGTATTAGTTTCCACTTATGCGTTCAAAACTCTCATTTTGAGCCGCTTACGCACCAAAAACGCATCGGATCACCTGATGCCGCGAAACCGGTCCCGGGTTGACACAAATATGCCAAAAAGCAACGCCTGAGCAAAGACCCCAAGGTGGAGATACCGAGCACCCTTTGTTGGGCTCAGGGCATGAACCAAGAAGGGCGCTTGCGTCCGCCGGTGCCTTTCCTCCATACCCTCGCCCACCCTTCAATTCAGCGCACGAGATCACCGCTTATGGAACCGCTCTACCAATCGCAGCCCTACTTGCGCAGCGCGGAGATGGTGGTCGCTGGCCTGCATGATGAGGGGATCTTGGTCGAACGCACGATCTTTTACCCGCAGGGCGGTGGACAACCGGGTGACAGCGGGGCGATCGAGGTGCCCGATGGCACAGTGATCCCCGTGCGCGTGACACGCTACGGACCGGATCGGCAGACGGCTCTTTTGGTGATGGCGGATGAGGGTGGCGCGCTGCCGGCCGCTGCCCAGACGCTAAAAGCTGGTGACATCTTCACCGGGCATATCGATTGGCGCCAGCGTTACAGCTTCATGCGCGTGCATACGGCGTTGCACCTCTTGTCGGTCGTCATTCCGTATCCGGTGACCGGGGGTCAGATCTCCGATGGCGAAGGCCGGCTTGATTTCGACCTACCGGAAGCGCAACTCGACAAGGATGCGCTCAGCGCGACGCTTCAAGAGCTGGTGGATGCCGACCATGCGGTGACCGAAAGCTGGATTTCCGACGCCGAGCTTGATGCGCAGCCCGCGCTTGTGAAAACCATGAGCGTGAAGCCGCCGCGTGGTTCTGGCCGCGTGCGGCTCGTCCGGATCGGGTCCGATACCACCCAGATCGACCTTCAGCCCTGCGGCGGAACGCATGCAGAAACCACGCGGGAAATCGGCCGGGTCGCCGTGACGAAGGTGGAGAAAAAAGGCCGTCAGAACCGCCGTGTGCGGATCAAGCTTCTTGATGAACCGGCTGTCTAGCCCGCACACTCCCGCAACCTCGCGCCTCGCCGTTTTGGCCAGATCTCAAAACAAAGGAACGCCCCATGCTGCTGCGCAGAGATGAGGTTTTCGTCAGCACTGACTGGTTGGCCGAGCGCCTTGAGAGCCCCGACGTGCTGCCGGTGGATGGCAGCTGGTACTTGCCGGCCATGCTACGCGACGGGGAGCCGCGAAATGGCCGCCGCGAGTTCGATGAGGGGCATATTCCGGGCGCGGTGTATTTCGATATCGATGCTATCTCAGACCAGGCCAGCGATCTGCCGCATATGATGCCCAGCCAAGTGGCGTTCGCATCAGCCATGCGCAAGCTCGGCGTTTCTGATGGGCACACGCTTGTCGTCTATGACGGGTTGGGTCTGTTTTCGGCGCCGCGCGTGTGGTGGATGCTGCGCGCCATGGGCGCCCGGCGCGTTCATTTGCTTGATGGCGGTTTGCCAGCTTGGACCGAGGCGGGGCTGCCGCTTCAAGCGGGACCATCGGCGCGGACCGCATCGCACTTCTCGGCGCGCTTTGACGCGTCGCTCGTCGCCGATCTGGCAACGGTTGAAAAGGCCCTCGCGGCGAAGGATGTCGCGGTGTTCGACGCGCGGCCACATGAGCGCTTTACCGGCGACGCGCCCGAGCCCCGGCCCGGTGTTCGGGCGGGTCACATGCCTGGCGCGCGCTCGCTTGCCTTCACACAGCTGATCGAAGATGGCCGGCTCAAGCCCGATGACGAACTGCGCGCCATTCTGGCCGAGAGTGGCGTCAAGGATGGCGAACCGGTGATTACCAGCTGCGGCTCAGGCGTTTCGGCAGTGACCTTGGCGCTGGCGCTGATGATCACCGGTCACCGCGATGTGCGCGTCTATGATGGCTCTTGGGCCGAGTGGGGGTCCCGCGAAGACCTTCCAGTACAAACCGGCCCTTAGGCCGCGGCGCTATCGGATGGGCGGCGCGTACAAGATGCCGCCATCGGACCACAGGGCGTTCAGCCCACGGCCGATGCCAAGGGGCGAATCCGAGCCGATCGTCCGCTCAAACACTTCGCCATAGTTCCCGACTTGCGAGATGACCTGGTAGGCCCAATCGCTGCGCAGGCCCAGAAACTCGCCAAAATTGCCCTCCGCGCCGACAAGCCGGGCGATGGCGGGGTTCTCGCTGTCGCGGAAACTGTCGACATTTTGCGTTGTAAGCCCAAGCTCCTCGGCATTGATCATGGCGAAGAGAACCCAGCGCGCCGCGTCGAACCAGCGCACATCATCATCGCGGACGGCGGGGCTGAGCGGCTCCTTCGAGATCACCTCCGGCAAGACCAGATGGTCATCGGGCTCGGTGAGGTTCAGCCTCTGCGCGAATAGGCCAGAGGTATCGTGCGCATAAGCATCACAACGCTGCGAATCGTAGGCGGCCACGACATCGGCCACATCGTCGAAGGTGACGAGCTCAAAGGGCATGGTGCGCGAGTCGAAAAAGTCCGTCACGTTGAGGACGGTCGTCGTGCCCGAGTTGACGCAAATGGTGGCGTTGGAGAGTTCGAGCGCCGAGGTGATGCCCATCGATTGGCGCACCATAAAGGCCTGTCCATCGTAATAGGTCGTGCCGACGAAACTGATCGGCAGGCCGGCTTCGCGCGCCATCGTCCAGGTCGAGTTGCGCGAGAGGACGTCAATGTCGCCGCCAATGAGCGCGTCGAACCGTTCGTTCGCGGCAAGCGGTGTGAAGGTCACAGCGTTGGCGTCGCCCAACACGGCGGCTGCGATGGCACGGCAGTACTCAACGTCGAAGCCTACCCAGTCGCCGTCCTCGTCCTGGGCGGAGAAACCCGGCTGGCCTTGGGACACACCGCAATTGAGAAAGCCGCGGGCGAGCACGTCATCAAGGGTTGAGGCGGTGTCTTGGGCCTGGACAGCGGCGCCGGCACCGCTCAGGGCGGCGGCGCATAGAAGAGCGGACAAAAAGCGTTTCATCGGTTCGTTGCGTGGTTTCAAACGGTCACGTGGTGCGGGTCATGCGTGTTGAAGCCCAAACTCAACACAAGCATCGCCGCCCTTGTGCTCTGCCGAGTCGCGCTGTCTATAGCTTTCACAACAGATAGGTCCGCGCTAGGGCGAAAAAGGGCTCACAACAGGGCTTTGGTTCGGCAAGCGCAACAGATTTGCACGAGTAGGCGATGAGTAAGAAGACAGAGGTGGCGAACCGGCAGCTGGACACGCAGCTCGTTCACCTGGGCCGCAACCGCGAGGACAGCGCAGGGTTCGTGAACGTGCCGGTCAACCGCGGCTCGACGGTGCTCTTCCCCGATGTACAATCGATGGAAGACCCATCAAGCATGCGCTACACCTATGGTCTGCAAGGCTCCCCGCTGATCGAGGCGCTTCAAAGCACCATCAACACGCTCGAAGAGGCTGCGGGGACGGTTCTCGTTCCCTCGGGGCTTATGGCGGTCACCTTGCCGCTCTTGGCCGTGGCGCAGCCGGGCATGCGCGCGCTCATCCCGGACAATGTCTATTGGCCGACCCGCCGCTTCTGCGATGGGCTGTTTGCCCGGCTTGGCATTGAAACGGTCTATTACGACCCGCTCATCGGTGCCGGGATCGAGGCGCTCCTCCTGCCGGACAGGAAGTCGATCCTGTTCACCGAGGCACCGGGTTCGAACACGTTCGAGATGCCGGACCTGCCTGCGCTGCTCGCAGCAGCGAAGGCGGCCGATGCCTGGACCATGATCGACAACACCTGGGCGACGCCGCTTCTGTACAAACCCGTGCCGGCCGGGTTCGATTTCTCCATTCAGGCGGGAACCAAATATTTCGCTGGTCACAGCGACGCCCTGATCGGCTCGGTATCGGCAAGCGAGCGGGCGTGGAAGGCGCTATCGTCAACGCACCAGCAGCTTGGCCTTCAAGCGGGCACCGAAGAGATGTTCCTGGCCTTGCGTGGCATGCGGACACTGAGCGTGCGCTTGGCGCGTCACGAGGCGTCAGCGCTCGATATGGCGCACTGGCTGTGCACGCAGCCGTTCGTGAAGCGGGTTTTACACCCCGGCCTGCCAGACGATCCGGGGTATGCGCTAACACAGTCGCTGTTTGGCGGACGGTCGAGCGGCCTGTTTGCCTTCGTTCTCGATGGCAACCGTGAGCAGGCGCGGGAGATGCTCAACACGCTCGAACTGTTCGGTCTTGGCTATTCGTGGGGCGGCTATGAGAGTTTGGCCGTGCTTGCGCAGCTTGATCATTGCCGAACCGTGTCGCGCTGGAGCGATGGCCCCGTTGTGCGGCTGAGCATCGGCCTCGAGGACACTGCCGACCTCAAAGCCGACCTCCTGAAAGGCGCTGCCCAGGCGGGGTTGCCGACGGCTGACGGCTAAGCCGCGCCACCTTCGGGCCGCGCGGCCGCTCGGCGCTCAGCGAAGATGAGCCACAGGTTGCGGCAATAGATCAGAAGGCCGAGCCCCTGTCCCGCGATGAAGACCGGGTCTTGCCGGACGATCGCATACGTCAGCAGCAAGGTGCCGCCGGCCAGCGAGAAGAACCAAAACGCAATCGGCACGATCGAGCGGCGTGCGCGTTCAGACGCGATCCACTGCACCACGAAGCGCATCATGAACATGGATTGCGCGACCAGACCCCAGATGACCCACAGGTCAAAGCCTTCGACGAAAACGGTGTGAAACCAGCTTAAGAACGCATCCAACATGGGCTGATTACCTTTCGGACGATTGGGGTTGCGGCAGTTCGGTGGCCGGCGCGCGGCGCCGGTAGCGGCGCTTGAGCCACCAAACGCCAAACATATCGATGAGGCCGACAAGCGCGCGATCGAGGACGCCATATTTCGACACGCCATGTTGGCGTGGCCGGTCGATCACATCGACAAAGTCAACATCGTAGCCTTCGCGGAGTACAAGCGCCGCCATGAAGCGGTGCCAGCCATCAAAATAGGGAAGCCGCGCGAAGACATCGGCCCGCACCGCCTTGAGGCCGCAGCCGGAGTCGCGGGTCTTGTCGGCCAAAAGCGCGCCGCGCAGCTGGTTGGCAAGGCGCGAGGCGGCCCGCTTGACCGCGGTGTCTTTGCGCCCCACCCGCTGGCCGCCCACCATGCCGAACCCCTCGCCGCGCGCGTCGAGCGTCGAGACCAAGGCGGGCATGAATTGCGGATCGTTCTGCCCATCGCCGTCGGTGCAGATGATGATCTCACCTTTGGCGTGCAGCATGCCGGTGCGGACAGCCGCGCTCTGGCCTGCCGAATTGGCGTGTTGGACAACCCGAAGCGGCACGCCTTCGCGTTGCCCAGCCGCAAACGCCGCTTCCGCCGTGCCATCGGTCGACCCGTCATCGACAATGATGATCTCGATCCGCTGATCGGACAGGGCCGCGGCGATCTCAGCGATGAGCGACGGCAGGTTCTCCGCCTCGTTTTTGCATGGCACGATGACCGACAGGCGCGGTGGCTGAGAGTGGTCGTCAGTGGACACGAATGGGAATCCGGTTTGTGTTGGTTGTGTCGCGGGCGCTGGTTTGTGGAGGGCGTGCACGGACCTCACGGGAGCGCTGACCTAACCCGAAGCGCACCGCCCATGAAAGAGGGTTTAGCCTGACGTCACCGATGGATCGTTGGTTACGACAACGATGGTGAGCTCGTCGCCGCCATTGATGTTGAGCCCTTCGACCCGACCAACGCTGCGGATGGTCACATTGGCTTCGCGGAGCACGCGGAGGGCTTCGGTCGCCTCAGGCTCGGTGATGAAGGCAGCGCGGCAGGATGGCTCCGCGAGGAAGCCCGCAATCTGTGCTGGGTCGGTGTGCATCCGCAAATCGGTTCGCGTCATCAAGACAAGGCTCGGCTCACGATAGCCGAGCGTCGCCAGCTCGGGGTCATTGCACTGCACTGCGTCGAGCGATGCGACGAGTTGCGGCGTGATCCAGATGGTCCGGGCGGCGGGTATGTGATGGCCAAAAGCACCCCAATAGAGCACCAGCGTGCCAACCACCGCCGTGACGAGAGTTGCGCGGGCATGGTTGGCCATGAGGAACAACCAGGCCAGCACCAGGATCCCCGCGCCGAGCAAGCCTAGCAGCAGGCCCGCTGGCGGGATGGGGTCGCCATAGACCAGCAGAACAATGGGCATCCCAATCGCGGCGGCGAGCGGAATCAGGACGAATAAGAACTTCACAAAGCCCGCAAGCCAGCCCGTCGGCAGCTTCTCGTAAACGATCATGCGCGCAGCGAAGATCGCGAGCGCGGGGTAGATGGGCAAGATGTAGTGCGGCAGCTTGGTGGCGGAGAACTCGAAGATCAAAAGGGACGGGACGATCCAGGCCACCAGGAACCGCGTGCCCTTGTCGTGCCAGGTCGAGATCGCAAAGGGGATCGACAGGAACGCCAGCGGCGCCAGCGGCCAACCTAGGCCGGGGAAGAAGGCAAAGGTGAACATGCCTGGCGGCATAAAGGGCCGCTCGCGGCTCTGGCCGATCTTCTCGAACAGATCAGTGCCGATCGACGCTTCGAAGAAGGCGCCGCCCGAAGCGATCGAAATGGCAACGAACCAGGGCACCGTTAAAAGCGCGAGCCACAGAACGCCATAGCCAGCATGTAGCCGCCGCAGCCAGCGCCAGCGGCGATCAACCAAAGACGCGAGGACCGCCGTCGATATAACGACCATGGGCAAGATGGGGCCCTTGATGAGGATGCCTGCCGCGCTGGCGGTCCAGAAAGCGAAGGCATGCCAAGGTTTGACGGCGGAATCGCGCTTACTCAGAAACGCGCGGGCGAGCACCGCCATGGCCACCATGATGGTGGCGAACAGCATCGCGTCGGTTTTCGCCAGCCGCGCCTCGGCGCCCAAAAGGATGGTTAGAGCAACCAGCAGCCCGGCCGCGAACGCAACCGGTGGCGCGCCGAACGAGAGCGCGAGCCAGTAAACCAGCACCGCCGCCGCGACCGCGCCCGCAAAGGAGACCGTGCGATAGACCCAGATTGGGGCCTGACCATCGGACGCGCCTGAAACAGTGACCGCGATGGATTGCAGCCAATAAATGCCGATGGGCTTTTGGTATCGGGGGCCGTCTTGGAAGCGGATATCGACATAGTCGCCAGTGGCAACCATTTGCCTGGTGGCCTGAGAAAACCGGCTTTCATCGCGGTCGAGGGGCGGAATGGTTGTGAAGCCCGGCACGAACGCCGTGATCGCCACCAGGGCGACGCAGAGCGCGGCGATCACGCGGACCTTGGCAAGCGCCATGAACACGGCCGCGAGCGGCTTTGCCAGGCGGTTGGTCCAGGCCAGCCGCGGTTTGGCGGGCTTCCGCGGCTTGGGAGCCTTGACGGGCGGGGCCAGCTCACCGGGAGTCTCGGTCGGCACTTCGGCAGCGGCCCCATCCTCGGCGAGGAGCGTGCTCTCCGGAGTTCCAGAGGCACCGGCCTGCGCTGCCGCAAACGGGAAGTCATCATCATAGGCGTCCGGCAGATCATCGGGCGGCGCCCATAAACCCGCGCGCAGGGCTTGGTCGACGCTCAAGGCCGGGGAAAGCGCAGCTGCATCCTCCACGGCGAAGAGCGAGGCGCGTTTGCCCCTGCCCTTGCCCACGCTCTTTGCGGCCGCCTTGGCCCGCGTGCCAGTGCCTGAGCTTCGAGGCGCGGGGCTCTTGCGCGGCTTGCGCTTCGGTTTGTCAGCCGTCTCGCTGGCGGGGGCCGCTGCCTTCTTGGCGGCGCTTTTGCGGGTGCGTGCAGGCTTCTGTTCGCCTTCTTCCCGTTTCGCGTCCGACGCTGCTTTTGGCTTGCGCGGCCGTCTGGGTTTACTCGGCTTGCTGGGCTTTTCGGCGCTTTCTGGTGCGGGCCCACCGTCTCCGCTGACCGCATCATCGCCGGGATCTTTCGGAGGTCGTGCCATGCGCGTTGCGAGTGATCCCTTGACGACCGGGTGGCGACTGGCTGGCGACCTCGGCAGGATTCGAACCTGCGACCGTCGGATTAGAAGTCCGGTGCTCTATCCAGCTGAGCTACGAGGCCGTGGCAATATTTAGGCGGGTTAGTGCGTCCAGGGCACGCGGCGGTCGTAGCGAAAATTATCGGCATACGCCACCTTGCGGCGGACCCGTTCTTTGGGCTCTTCGACCCTATAGGCGATCCCGTTGCGCGTCGCATAGGCCACCGCATCGTCGCGGGTCTCGAATGTCAGCTTGATTTGCGAATTCATGTCCGACGAGGACGTCCAGCCCATCAGGGGCTCCACGGTGCGCGGTGCATCTCGGACATACTCGAGAACCCAGGACTTGGTTTTGCCGAGACCAGACTGCATTGCCGTTTTTGCAGGCCGGTAGATGCGTGCAACCATGATTCACCCCATCATCAGCTGTCGAGCCGCCGCCGCGGGACGGTCCGACGATATGGTCGGGGCAGCAGGATTTGAACCTGCGACCCCCTGCTCCCAAAGCAGGTGCGCTACCAGGCTGCGCTATACCCCGATTGTGTTTTTATCTTCAGTGGCAGTGGTTTATCTCTGAAACCTCAAGCACGCTGTCAGATTCAAACACGTTCGAAATAGCATCGTTGCGGGCCTTTGGGAACGGAAACTTCGCGCGAATACACCCAAAGGTGAGCTTGGGCGGGTTCCATGCGCCGCGACCGCCGGCGAGCGACACTTCCACCAAGCCATCAGTTACGCTGAAGGTCGGGGTGGAGCACGCGGTCGCCGGGCTGAAGCCCAATGCGGTCGGCGGTCCCGGCCACAAACTCCAGCACGGCAATTACGGGACCCCGCGAAGGCACGCTGCGGCGTGACAAGGGCTCGGTGCCGCGCTCGATCCGGTGCACGATCCCATCGTCGGCAATGAAGATCATGTCGAGCGAAATATAGGTGTTGAGCATCCAGAACGACGCTTCACGGGCGCGCTCGAAGGGAAACAGCATGCCATGGTCGTCTGCCATGGTGCGCCGATGCATCAGGCCTTGCGCTTGCTCTTGCGGCGTCCGCGCGATTTCCAGGCTGAACTCATGGCTGCCCGTCTCGGTCTCAACCGTCAGCGACGAGCTCTCAAACGCTAATGCCGGCGACAGAGCACCCAAGCAAAGCAGAGCCACGGCGACCAGCGCCGCGAACGGAGATTGAGGATAGGGTACGGCGCGCGCGTTCAACATGATGCCGCTTTGCGTGCGCGAGGTGGCATCAGTGTGACGACGGGATCGCACTTCCGCCAATCGGGCGCACTTCAGCGGCCATCCGGCCCTTCGGGCCATCGCCGAACCGCACCATAACCTCCTGGCCGGGGCGCAATTCCGTCAGGCCGAACCGGCGCAGCGTCTCCATATGGACAAAAATGTCCTCGCTGCCCTCGCCTTGGGTGAGAAAGCCGAAGCCGCGGATACGGTTGAACCATTTCACCGTCGCGCGCTCGAGGTTCGAGGTCGGCGTGACCGAAACATGCGTCCGCGATGGCGGCAGCTGGGAGGGGTGCAGGGCGGTCGATTCGTCCATCGAGACAATGCGCAGCGCCTGCAGCCCGCGCGGCCTGTCGAGCACTTCGCAGACGATCCGCGCGCCCTCATAGGCGGTTTGGAAGCCATCGCGCCGCAGGCAGGTCACGTGCAGAAGAATGTCCGGCATACCGTTGTCGGGCACAATAAAGCCGAAGCCTTTGCCCACATCGAACCATTTGATGTGCCCGGCAACCTCAAAAACATCCAGGCCAGCGTCGTCGCCCAGCGACTCGTCTGCCAGCTCCTCTGGAAGATTAGGATCCAGGGGGGGTTTACCCGTCATTCTTACCCACCTTACCTACGCAGTCCGCCACTGCCACGCATAAGGATCAGGTCTGCCCTCGCGCCGTACGCATCCCCAGCCTGATTCTTATGTCAAGGATGCCCCCGAGCGCCTGACCACGGCAAGCCCCTTAAGGATTTGTTTATCACCCCCGGACCGATCACAGCGGGCGAGTGTTGCATGCGCGACGCAATTGCTGCGGGCGCATTGGGGCCACAAACTGCTTAGCCGGCTAGCGCCGCAAGCGCAGCATCCATCGCAGGGCCGATCCCGCCGGAGACGAGCAGGTCAGCGAGCGGGTCCAGCGGTGTCGCGGTCTGATTGACGATGACCAGCGTGGCTCCGCTGGCTTTGGCGAGCCTGGGAAGGCTGGCAGCCGGCTCCACCACAAGCGATGAGCCCAGCACCAGCAGCAGATCGCAAGCTTGCACCGACGCGACGGCCCTGGCCAGGCTTTCTTCACGAAGGCTTTGGCCGAACGAGATGACCGCCGCTTTCACCAAACCACCGCAGGAGGGGCACTTTGGGCTGGCGCCGGTGTCCGCCAACCACGCCTTCACGGCCCTTAGAGGCATCGGCGCCTCACAGTCGAGGCAGGCACCGTAGGTTGCGTTGCCATGAAGTTCGATCACCCGGTCGTTGGGCACGCCACTGCGCAGGTGCAGCCCATCGATATTCTGTGTGATCACGCAGGAGAGTTTGCCCATCTCGTGCAGGCGCGCGAGGCCAAGGTGGCCGGCATTGGGCGATGCAGCAGCGAAGTCTTCGTTCATCACCATGCGGCGGCGCCAGTCTTCTAGGCGCGCGTCTTCGCTCGCAACAAACTGTTGGTAGGTGATGGGCGCCATCTGCGCCCAGATGCCGTTGGGGCTGCGGTAATCGGGGATGCCGGATTCGGTTGAGATGCCAGCACCGGTGAAGGCGACGATTCGGTCCGCGCCAGCAAGCGCCTGGCCCAAGTCGGCGGCCGAACCGTTCACCACCAGCGCGCCCATTTGGTCTGCGAGACAGGCAGACGCAGTTTTTGCGCAACGGACGCTTGAACCGCACTCAACGCTTGCCTATAAGGCCGCTCTGCACCGCACAGCGCGTTGCCTGTGCGCCCATCGTCTAGTGGTCTAGGACGCCGCCCTTTCACGGCGGAAACACGGGTTCGAGTCCCGTTGGGCGTGCCACCTCTTCCCCGCATTTTCAGTTGCTTTTGCGCACCGGGCTACACGGGCACGGGGCTGAGCTGGTGGCCCTTCATCAGGTCGGCCAGCGTGTAGCGGTCCAACACGTCGACAAAGCCATCATAGGCGGCGGAGAAGATCCGGTTGACCGGGGTGATCTGGCGAACGGCGCAATCGACGGGCTCACCAAAACAATCAACGACAATCCGCGTGGGCTCGGTGATGCGAAGTATGGTGCCGAGATTGATGTCCGCCGGGTCCAGCGCGAGGCGGATGCCGCCACCCCTGCCCCGAGCGGTGGACAGGATGCCCTCCCCGGCGAGCTGGGCAACGAGTTTTTGAATATTGTACTCGCTGATCTTCTGGCGCTCGGCGATCTCGCTCGAGCGAACCGCATGCGGCATGGCGTGGGCGCAGTCGATCAAGATGCGGATCGCGTAGGACGTTTGCTTTGAAAGGCGCATGTCTTTGGTGCCTGTTTGCGACTGCCAGGTTGCCGGGCCGACGGGCCCGGTTCGCCGCATCGCTGATGGCTACACAGTAGAACGAGCTTATGGCACAAGCCAGTCCTGGCTCAGCGTCCCGTCTTCAGCCCATGTGAACCGCGCCCGCCGATGGCCCTGATGGGCCAGGAAAAGCCATTCCAGCACGGTGACTTGAAGCGTTACGGGCACGAAGTTCTCAAGGCCCGCCTCGGTGTCGTCGGTTGCTTGAAACGGCACGGCTTCGGGATCGGTTACCGAATCACCAGGCGATGGGATGACCCGATAGCACTCGCGTGAGAACGGGCGGGTGGCTTGCCAGGCCTCCGCTTTGAGATCGCCATCGGGGTGGAGCATCGCGCGCGTTGAGAGCCGCAGCTGGATCTTGGCCCGCGCATCGTAGATGTGCACCGCGGCGCGAGGATCGGCCCGAAGCTCAACAAGCTTTGGCGCCCGCGCATCGG
>JAHCMG010000119.1 GCA_019192585.1 Devosiaceae bacterium MH13 | reverse complement strand
GGTGGAAGGGCTTGGCAAGACCGGCGTGGTCGGCGTCATCAAAGGCGCTAAGGGCGATGGGCTGACGGTTGGCCTGCGCTCCGACATGGACGCGCTGCCGATCGATGAAGAGACCAACGTTGCGCATGCCTCCAAAAGGCCCGGCATGATGCACGCCTGTGGCCATGATGGTCACATGGCGATGCTGCTGGGCGCTTCGGAGTATCTGTGCGAGACCCGCGATTTCTCCGGCACGGTCGTGGTGATCTTCCAGCCCGCCGAAGAGGGCGGCGCTGGTGCCAAGGCGATGATGGATGATGGCCTTTTCGAGCGCTTCGGCATCGACGAGGTCTACGGCATGCACAATTACCCCGGCTTCCCGGTTGGCACGTTTGCCATCCGTCCCGGGCCGATTATGGCGGCGACCGATTTCTTCTCGATCACCATCACCGGCATTGGTGGGCACGCCGCGCGGCCGCACACGGGCGTTGATCCGGTGGTCACCTGCGCGCAGATCGTCACGGGCTTGCAAACCATCGCGTCGCGCAATGCCGACCCGCTCGATAGCTTGGTCGTGTCGGTAACGACCATCCATGCTGGCAAGGCCGACAATGTGATCGCCGAGCGTGCGGTGATGACCGGAACCGTGCGGACGCTGACACCGGAGATGCGGGAGCTCGCCGAGCGGCGCATCACGCAGATCACCAACAGCGTCGCAGAAGCGATGGGCGCGTCCGCTGAGATCGCCTATGAGCGCAACTACCCGGTTGTCGTGAACCATGAGCGTGAGACGGCGTTCGCGGCGTCGGTGGCCGAGAAGGTGGTGGGCGCGCAGCAGGTAGACGCCGAAACCGTGCCGGTGATGGGCGGCGAAGATTTCGCCTTCATGCTCGAGGGCCGGCCCGGCGCCTTCATCTTCACCGGCAATGGCGAAGATTCAGCCAACCTGCACTCGCCGCATTACGACTTCAACGATGCGGTGATCCCCGTGGGGACCGGCTATTGGGTGGAGCTGGTGGAAAGCCGGCTGGGCGGCTAGGCACCCCACCGGCTTATCGCTTCTGCGTTTCGGGTCGGCTTAGAACCGGAACGCCCGCGAGACGCCAAAGATCACCGAGAGCTGGTTTTCGCTGCCCTGGTCAGCAACCAGCGGGCTGTCTGCCGCATCGCCAATCAGCCGCTCGTAGCCGAGCCGCGTGTTTGCGGACCAGTTCTCATTGAAATTGTAGACCGCCGTCAGGCTGGCGCCAACGCTTTTGAAGCCGGCATCGGGCGTGTAGGCGGCGGTGTAGATCGGGCTCGCGGCGAACTGAGCTGGCGTGATCCCGAACATGGACTGCATATAGTCTTCATCGGCCCAGCTGGCGCTGACGCCTGGGATCAAGAAAATCTGCTCGGTGATGGGCAGCGGGGCGGAGAGGCCAAAGTCGGCAACCGTGCCGCCATGGCCATCGGCCACATCGGTGCCAACTGAAGCGCTCGCCATGACCGGGCCAACGCGCAGGTTGACGAAGCCGCCGGGCAGCACCGAGGTGCCAACATCGCCGAGGCCTTCGAGCGCGGCATTGTCATCTTCGTCGCGGCCAAGCTCTAGGCCGACACGCGGGCCGACCGTGACCGACCACAGCCCATCTTGGCCGGTGTAGGAGGCCAGGTTGTAGCTCAAGGCGAAGGGCTGAAAGTTGAAGCCAAACACGTTGCGCGCGGTGATCAGCGGCAGCGGCGTGAATTGGTAATCGTCGGAGCCGACATAGTCGGGCGCATAGGCGCCGCCGACGCCGAGGCGTAGTTCGCTTGGCCCCATGCCGTTGCCGAAGAACGACCAGCCCTGCTCGACCCGTTCGAAGGGCGATTGGGCCGATACCGGCGCGGCAGCGGTGGCAGCCAGGGCTGCAAGAATAGCGAGGGTTGAGACCCGCGCCGTGAGACGTGCAGGCTTGAGTGTGTGTGGCATCGGGGGGCTCCACATAGGGCCGCTGAGCGGCTGAAGAAACGCAGTACTGGGCGCGGCCGGTTTGCCGCGCGGCGAGGCTATTTCAAGCAAAAGTGTTCAACGTTGGGCGCGTTGCGCGCTGAACCGCCATGACCTTATGTGTCAGCCGATCTCACGCGGGCCCGCTCCGCATGGGGGCTGACGTAGCATTGGCAGGGACACCGAGGTGTTAAATATCCTTCATGTTGGCGCAGACGCCGGACGCCACGTGGCCGGCGCCCCGCAGTGTGGGGCGCGCCGCTAGATGGCGGGCCTTGAAGCCTCGTTGCTGACTTATCTGCCTGAGGGGCTGTCGTTTGCAGCCGCTTTGGTGCTGGTCGCCACTTCGTTTGTCACCGCGGCGCTGACGGCCGCATTCGGCATCGGCGGCGGGGTGGCCTTGCTGGCGGTCATGGCGTCCCTGGTGCCGGTGGCGGTGCTCATACCGGTGCATGGCGTTGTCCAGCTGGGGGCCAATGCCGGCCGTGCGATGGTTCAGATCCGCCAGGTCGTCTGGCCGCTTCTGGGCATTTTCAGCGCTGGCGCGCTTCTTGGTGCGCTCATCGGCGGGCAGCTCGTGGTGACACTGCCCGATGTGCTGCTCAAAACCTTTGTCGGTGCTTTCGTGCTTTTGACCATCTGGGGGCCGAAACCAAAGCAGGCCAAAGGCGGGAACTTAGGCCTGTTCAGTGGCGGCGTCTTTGCGACCATCCTCACCATGTTTGTTGGCGCGACCGGCCCCTTCGTGGCGGCGCTCCTGGCGTCGCGGCTTGATGATCGGCGCACCTATGCGGGCACCCACGCCGCCGCCATGGTGCTGCAACATGGCTTGAAGGTGATCGTGTTTGGCTTCCTGGGCTTTGCCTTCGGGGCTTGGGTGCCGATTTTGGTCGCGATGATTGGTGCCGGCTTTTTGGGCACCCTTCTGGGCACCCGTCTGCTGCACGCGATCGACGAGAAGACCTTCCGAACCGCGTTCAAATGGCTGTTGACCGCCCTGTCGCTCCAACTGATCGGCACGGCCCTGTGGGACTGGCTTAGCGGCTGAGCCACTGGGCCAGCCTTCATCGTCGCGTCACATGGTGCCGCGAGTGTGCTGCGGCTTTCTTCCTTGGTTTGAAAGGGTCGACCCATGGCCACTGTTCGCGTCACCGTCAGCACTGCGGATGCCGAAGGGCGCACGCTCATCGCGCCGGTTGGCATCGGCACGCCGCACCACGGGCCCGCTTCGCTGTCGCTCGGCGATGTGCCCTTCCAAGCGACCCATGAAAAACATGCTGGCCAGCCCGTTGTGATGGTGCCGCCCAACTCTTACGCGGGGCGAGAGGCCGTCGCGCTCACTTACCATATTGGCGATGAGACAAGCGCATATCCCGACGCGATTTTTGCGCCGCGCGACACCCGGTTCACGCGGGCGGCGGGGGCTCTGGTTGAAGCCACAGGCGAGCTGGTGGCCGGATGCGAAAGCGAAGATGACGCCATCGATAGCATCGTTGCGCACACCGCCGACGTGTTCACCTACGGGCACCCGCCTGAGCGCTTCTATGATGGCTGCGAGGAGATCCCGCTGCTCGGCTGCGGCATGGCGGAAGGGTCGTGCATCGACATCAACATGTACCTCGTGGCCGCGCTGCGCAGCGCGGGCATCGAGGCTGGCTATGTCGCCGGCCCGTTCTTTCCGGCCGAAAAGGGTGGCCGCTGTGATGACATGCATTGCTGGGTCATCACCCGCGCTGGCGGCGTGGTGAAAGAGTGGGACATTGCGCACCATCTCAAGCTTGGGACCAAAACCGTCGCGCCGGCGCTGAACCCCAAGCCCGGCTGGCGCTACGCGCTGTCGCACTCAATGGGCTGGGATATCCCTGCATTGCGGGTGCGCGAACTGAAGCTTCTGAGCGAGCCCATGTGGGTCGATGGCGCGGGCGCCGCGTCTTACACCGATCTGACGATCGTCAGCGACGGTGCGCCGGCCGCGGCGGTTGCCTAAGCGGCTGCTAAGAAGCCGCCTGATTAAGCGGCGCGCAGGCCGCCTGTCCCGGTGATGTAAGCGACGATCTCGTCGACGCCCGTGCCGGATTTGAGGTCGGTGAACACGAACGGTCGATGCCCGCGCGAGGCCTCGGCGTCCGTCTGCATCCGGGCAAGATCGGCCCCCACATAGGGTGCGAGATCGGCCTTGTTGATGATCAGCATGTCCGAGCGGGTGATCGCCGGCCCGCCTTTGCGCGGAATATCGTCGCCCTGGCAGACGGAGATGACATAGAGCGAGAGGTCCGCGAGATCGGGCGAGAAGGTGGCCGCAAGATTGTCGCCACCGGACTCGATCAGCACCACATCAAGGTCGGGATGGCGCTGCGTGAGCCTCTCGATGGCGCGCAGATTGATCGACGCATCTTCGCGGATCGCCGTGTGGGGGCAGCCGCCGGTTTCAACGCCGACGATCCGGTCGGACGTCAGCGCCTGCATCCGCACCAGCGCCTCGGCGTCCTCGCGGGTGTAGATGTCGTTGGTCACCACGCCCACCGAATGGGTCTCACGCAACGCGTTGCACAAGGCCGCTGTCAGCGTGGTTTTGCCGGAGCCAACTGGCCCGCCAATCCCGATCCGTAGCGGGCCGTGCGCGGGGCTGTTCGCGTTCGCCGCGGTCTCTTGAAGGTGTGGCGTCGGTTGGGTCATGACAGAAACAATCTCGTTTCTAAGGTCTCGTGCCGCAGGCATGCCTGATCGGTGAGGAAGGTGCAGCCGCCCAGATCGTCGATCTCGACCTTGGCGGCGCGATTTGCTGTTTCCACCAAGATCGGTTCGACGCTGGCCATGGTTTTGGCCGCGCCGGTCTGCCCGCAGACTGACAGCCTGATGGCCACCTGGCACTGGTTGGAGACAACAGTTTGTCCAAAGGCAACCAGCGTTTCGATTAAAGCGATCTGATGGTGCCGGCTGGCGACGCCCACGGCGATGGGCAGAGGCAGCGGCGCTTGTGCGCCGGTGTCGCCCCAGGCGCCGGCAGCCTCCAAAAAGGCGCGGCCCTGGTCGCGGGTTTCCCGGTGGCGTTCCGCACCCACCGCCAGCGCCTCGGCGAGTTCGCCAAGGGCATGGTCTGGTTCAAGCTGCCGGTGTGTGGCTGACAGGAGAACCAGGTCGTTCCAAAGGGAGCCACTCTCAATGATGGCTGACAGCCACGCAGCTAGGCGCTGTGCATCTGTGACCAGCCCGTCATCGACCGCGCTTTCAAGCCCGGCGGAATAGGCAAAGCCACCCGTGGGGAACACAGGCGACAGCCAGGCCATGAGGCGGGCGAGGGATGCCGGCTCAGCCATGGGTGTGCTCATGCCCGTGGTGGTGATCGTGGCTATGACTGTGGCTGTGACTATGGCCACCGCTATAGGCCCCGCCCTCGGGATCGAAAGGTGCGTCAATGTCAGTTACCTGCGCGCCGAGGCCCTGGAGCATGTCGCGGATCACCGGGTCGCGCCGGATGCGGATCCGCGTGTCGGTGATGTCCGCCGCGAGGTGGCGGTTGCCGATCTGCCAGGCCAGCGCAACCAGATGGCGGCCATCGCGTCCCGTCACTTCGTAGAGCGGTTCGGGCTCTGCCCGGACCTCGATGACACGGCCGTCGGACAGCTGAAGGCCTTCGCCGTGTCGGAGCAGCCGCGCGGCTGGTAGATCGAGCAGGAAGGCGATGCCGGCATCCGAGGTGAGTTTTATCCGCCGGCGGTGGCGGGCATCCTCGTCAAGCGTGATCGTGTCCGCCGGATTGTGGGTATGCGGAAGAACGGTCGAGCAATGGGGCAGGATATCGGCCATGATCGTGGGTGTCGGCTCGGTTTGGAATTCGGGGGGCAGGCCCGCGCAGAGTTGCAGGATATCGCCCGCATTCCAAGCGCGTGTTTGGGCTTAGGTCAGCCGATTTGGTCTGGCCGCCACCGGCTACGGGTCGAGCACCGCGTTGATCGGCGCAAGGATGATGCGGGTGGCGCCCTGCAAGGTCTCGGCCGTGCCGCGAAGGATCTGCGACTCGCGGGGCGCCGAGGCATCGAAGGCCGCGTCGACATCGCGGGCGTTGCGCAACAATTGGATCATCGCGGGCGACGTGGCGGCGGCCATATGGTTGAGCCGATCGCCGTCGCCACCCCGAAATTCGGTGGTGTCGACAAACAGGATGTCGAACTGGGAGACCTCGTCCAGCGTCTCAATATTGCCGAGCCGCTCGGGCTGACCCGAAATACGCGCGGAGACCTCAAGCGCCCGGTCGGCGCGGGAGGTGAACACAAAGAACGGCTTTGGCAGCGGGTCGATCCGCGACGCTTGCGTCCGGAACACATCGATATCGATGTCGGGCGACATCAGGACGACGCCATCGATGCCGGCCAAGGTCGACCGGTCTCCCGACAGGGACAGCGACCGCAAGGTCTCCATCGCGAGCTGCGATCCCATCGAGTGGGCGACCAGAAGAACGTCGCCCGGCGCGACAGCGACAATGGTGCGCAGGAAGCGCTCGAAATCGTCGCGCGCCGACAGGACACTGTCGCGGTCATAGACATAGCCGGCGGGGCTTTCGAGCGATGGCCAGGCGAAATGCAGCGCCAGGCCGGGCAGGCCGAAATCGTAGCGCATCTGGGCCGTGCGGTAGAGGCTTTCGGCGAACGTGTTGTTGTAGCCGTGCACGTAGATGACGATGTCGCGCTCGCTGGCGGGCCGCGCGTTGAGCGCCGCCGAGAGCGCGCTCCGGAAGCCACCCTCGCCGTCGATGGCTTGTGCGTCCGCAACCAGGAAGTGACGGGACGGATCGGGCAGGGTCTGCGGCTGCGGGATCGATCCCGCTTCCCGCTCGGCGGGGATGGAAATGTCATAGCGCGCATAGGTGAGCGTGCGGCTGCGCTCGCTGGTGAAACCCTCAGGCGATAGGGCCCGCGTGGTGCCTAGGAACACCGTCTCGATATGGCCGGGCGCTTCGCCGGGTGGCACGAGCGCAATCTCCGCACGGCTGGCGCAACCGGCGAGCGCAAGGGCCGCCATCAGGAGCGCGCAAAAGCGAAGCAGGGCGTTTGGCGTTACGACACGCGGCACGGCGGGCTGTCTCGAAGGATTGGGGAAGGGGGCTGGTTGAAACTCTGAGGCGTCCATGGCGGCGAATTCAAACTAGCGTATGATTTTGCCAATGGGAAGCCGCCGCGCGCTGGGGTCTACGCTGCCATCTGACTGTCATACTGCGTCCGCGTGCCTGTGCTAGCTCGCACGGCCACAGGAGATGGGACCGGGAATGGCCATGACAGTTCACCCCGCCTTGCTGCCGTTTGCGAGCAGCCAGCACAGCGCCCCGCCCGATCGACTCGGTCAGCGCTATTCGGCAGATCAGTTTCTGCCCGAGCCCGGCAATACGATTGTGTGACATTTGGATCTTGACGATCCCGCCCACACGGCCGTGCCGGAAGCGCGGCGCCACATTATGGCACTGCCGGGTGCGGACAACCTGTTGTTCACGCCTATCTCCAGTCTGCACATGACCGTGTTTCAAGGGGTCATCGATACCGGCCGCACCGAAGACTATTGGCCCGCCGGCGAAGATCGGACCGCGCCGATTGAGGCGATGACGGACCTGTTTTTGGAGCGCTTGCGGCCCCTGCCGCCCGCGCCCGCCTTCAAGGTCAAGGTGATTGATATCCTGCCGACGGGGCTCCGGTTGACCGGTGCCACGGAGGGTGATGAGGCGACGCTTCGCGGTTGGCGTGATGCGCTCACCATTCCTTTTGGGTATCGGCAAGATGAGCATGACGACTACCACTTTCACTCGACGTTCGCGTACCCGACGGGCTGGATCGACGATGCCGACCTTGCGGTGTGGACGCGTGAGTTGCCGGGGATCTTGGCGGACCTTCAAGCCGCCGCGCCGACCCTCCCCCTGCGCCCGCCAGCCTTCTGCCGCTTTGCGGACATGACGCATTTTGAGGAACTGCTGGTTCTGGGGTGACAGCCACGGGCTGCGCGTCGTCTGCTACGGGGCGGCGAAACTATCGATTGCAGCGCTGGTAAACCACAGCGTCGCGGGTTTGCCTCACCAGTTTGATAGTGCCTCACCGTTGCTCCGCAACGGTTAGCGCTACACTTCATGCCGCTTTGCCGCCCCAAGGGAGGCGGGCGCTGCGCTTCCGCCCTCGGGCCGTGCGCCCATAGCTATTGCTCATTGCGTAATTAGCGCCTTGGCGAAGTTAGAAAGAATACAGCAAAAAGTTGAATCTTGGCCTACTGTATGCGTTCCACTATCCGCATTATGTGGCTAATACCGTTTTCGATCTGGTCAGCCTTAACTTGTGTCCGGCGGCCTTGAATATCGTAGCTCTTTGCTGACATCTGATAAAAAGGCATTCCGCGTGCAGCAGCAACAACCCCGCATGTTTGAAAATCTTTGACCTCTACGAAGCAATCCGGAACTGATCCGCCGCTAAATACTTCTGGGTTAGAACTCATCAGCTTGCTAACATCTTTGTCTATTGAGCTAAGAACTGACGCGTAGCCAGAAGCGGCAACGACGTATTGTGTAAGTCTGTTCTTGACTATGAGATGTGTTAGTGCAGTACTTCGGCCGGCATCTTGCATCTGATTGGCAAATGAGTACTGCTTATAGGTAGGCGACGGAAGTTGAAGGCCGTAGCTCAGTGCAAATGCATTTTGTATGGCACGACGTGATGAGTCGTCTGCCATCACAGGCAGCACAATCCTATTCACCGCTGCCAAGGCGATCTGGGTGTAGAGAGAGAAACTCGGATTTAGGTCTAGGACTACATAATCGTAATGGTTTCCTGTTAGATGGAGGAAGTCATTCAGCCAATCGATCACTGATAACCACGGGTTCGGAACAGCGGCATTTGGTATAATAGATTGACTGTACATAGTATTGGCTTGCAATTCTAAAATTGCGTCGCCCGCAAGTAAGTCAATGTTATCAGGAACTAACCTATTATAGTCATTTGGTTGAGTAATGTAATCATGAGGGTTAAATTGAGGTACCATGTAAGCGGAGGGTAGCCGTAGTTCAAAGTACCCGCCGATCGACTGTCGTAGATTCCCTCCCTGTAATTGAAGTAGAATATTGCTACCACCTCCTTGCAGGCTCCCAAGTAGAAGTTCTGAAAGGTTAGCCTGTGGACAGACGTCGATGGCTAAAATTCTTTTGTCTGGGTTGTTGCGAGCAAGGCTGCAGATTGTTTGAAAGCAGAGCGTGGTTTTGCCCGTGCCGCCTTTGTTGTTCCAAAACGCGTAACGCATCAGCGTAATCCTTCTACGATTTAACGTAGAAAATATACGTAAAGACGTCTTTTGTCAACGGGCGGTCAAAACATAAAATATCGCTGCGCCATTGGCAGCACCTCGGCGGGCTCGCAGGTGAGCAGTTCGCCATCGGCGCGGACTTCGTAGGTCTCGGGGTCGACCTCGACATGAGGCGTGGCGCTGTTGTGCACCATCGACGCTTTGGAGATGCCGCCGCGGGTGTTCTCGCAGGCGACCATGCCCTTTTCAACGCCGAGGCTCTCTTGAAGCCCTGCGTCGAGCGCGGCTTTCGACACGAACGTGACCGATGAATTGGTGATCGCCTTGCCGAAGGCGCCGAACATGGGCCGCATGTGCACCGGCTGCGGCGTCGGGATGGAGGCATTGGGGTCGCCCATCGGAGCGGCGGCGATGGAGCCGCCGACCAGCACCATGTCGGGCTTCACGCCGAAAAAGGCCGGGTTCCACAGGCAGAGGTCTGCGCGCTTGCCCACCTCAACCGAGCCGATCTCTTTCGAAAGGCCGTGCGCGATGGCGGGGTTGATGGTGTATTTGGCGATGTAGCGTTTGACGCGAACATTGTCGTTGTCGCCGCTCTCATCGGGCAGCGCGCCGCGCTGGCGCTTCATCTTATCGGCGGTCTGCCAGGTGCGGATGATCACCTCGCCAACGCGGCCCATGGCCTGGCTGTCGGACGCGATGATCGAGAACGCGCCCATGTCGTGCAGGATGTCTTCAGCCGCGATGGTTTCCTTGCGGATCCGGCTCTCGGCGAACGCAATGTCCTCAGGAATACGGCTGTCGAGATGGTGGCAGACCATGAGCATATCGAGATGCTCGGCGACCGTGTCCACCGTATAGGGCCGGGTCGGGTTGGTGGACGCGGGCAAAATGTTGTCCAGACCGCAAACCTTGATGATGTCCGGCGCGTGGCCACCGACGGCGCCC
>JAHCMG010000118.1 GCA_019192585.1 Devosiaceae bacterium MH13 | reverse complement strand
GCGAAGGCCGCCGCATCCTCCCAGCGCCCGGTCAGCGAGAGCGAACGGTTGATGGCGGCCATCATGACAGGCTGACCCCCGACCATCGGGCCGGTGGTCGCGTCATGCGGAGCCAAAGTGTATTGCGGCGCGAGGCCACCTGATTGCGTCACCTGCGCCGGTTGGCCGGTGTGCCGCGCGGTGCGCTTGCTGTGCTCGGCGAGCGCCGCGATGGGGCCTTCCACCGTCAACTCGCCACTTAAGAGCGATGTGCCCGCTTCGTGTGCGCCGAGCTGGCCGCTCAAGCCGACCTTGCCGAACCGCATGGGCAGGCCGCTTGCGCCGGTAATGTCGATGTCTCCCGGCGACAGGCTCAGCCGTTTGCCCTTGGGTAGCGCAGGCAAATAGGCGAAGCCGCCCACATCGACCAACACCTGATCGGGGGCGGCAACCGTGCGGCCCGCCGACTGCGCAATCCAAACCACCTTGCCGACGGTTCGCTGTTCCTCGGGCTTGGGCGGCGCGTACACGGCGTGCGGCAGGTAGCCCGTGCGTGTTTCGGACTGCGAGCTCCAAAAAGTGATGTGATCGGCCACCAGCGGATCAAGCGCGTTGAACAGTTCGACCCGCGCGCCAACCATCAAGGCGGGGAGGACCGCTGTGAAAAAGCCGACCGGCCCGCCAGGATCAAACGGCAGGCCCAGCGTGCTGCGGGCCGACAGCTGCAACGCCATCGCGCAGGCAAGGCCTTGCGAAAGGGCACCGCTCGCGGTGCGGGTGATCCGATCGATGCGGCCAGAGGGGCCTGGGCGCAGCGTGTGGATCAGGCACGGATCATCGGCGGCCCGCGCGTGTTTGGCGTCTGCCAGGTCTTCGTCCGGCAGCGCCTCCATCAGCACCGCATCATCAATGTCGGTCATGCCGTCGCAGACGTCGCCAAAACCGGCGACAAAGCGAACCGTGAACAGGTTCGCCGCGATCTCCATGACCCGCACAGAGGCTGGCTCGGCCCCCGGGGGCAGGTCGCCTGCCTCGATCACGCCCTTCGGGAGCAGCGCGCGGGAGCCATGGCTCGCCTCGCGGGCACTCATCGTTTGCGGGATCAAGCAGCTATCAAGCCCTGCTCTGAGGGCCGCCAGAACGGCCACCACGCCTTCAACGCGGCGCCCTTGGCGGATGAGGACGCAGTCTCCGGGCCGTAGATGCATCGATTGGAGCATGGCCGCGAGCCGCGACACATGGGCGTCAAACTGCCAGTAGCTGAGCGCTTCGCCGCTTTCGCGCACGAAGAGCGGGCGATCAGGGTTCTTTTGCACCTGCTGCGCCAGCAGGTCCGCAGGCGTCATCGGACCCCATTTGGGGCAGGGCTGGACGCCAGCGGTTTTGGGCCCAGCGCTCTTGGGCGAGGAGGCTTCGGCCAACGCCATCACTCGTCGATCCAGAGCGTGTTGGGCGTGTAGAACTGGTAGCCCCAAACCGAGCCGGTTTCGGGAAAGTTCACCGCTGAGGCGTGGGCGATCCACTGGGTGGGCGCGTGGTAGTGCGGAACCATGTAGCTGCCCGAGATCAGCAGCCGGTCGAGCGCCCGCGCCGCCGTGACCAAATCTTCACGGTCCACCGCGCTGACGATGGCATCGATGGCTGCAGTCACGCCCGGTTCAGTGATCCCGGCCATGTTGAACGAGCCTTCTTGGTCGGCAGTGGAGGGCCCGAAGCGATTATATTGCTCGTTACCCGGCGAAAGGCTCTGGAACCAGGTGTAGGGGATCACGTCAAAATCAAACACGCGGCGGCGCTCTTCAAACTGCGCGCCATCAATGACCCGGACGGTCATGTCGATACCGGCAAGCTCCAAGGTTTGCGCGTAGGCGAGGGCGACGCGTTCAGCGCTCGCGGACGAGGTCAGCAGTTCGAACGTGAACGGCTCGCCATCGGTGTTGCGCAAGGTGCCGCCATCAAGGCTCCAACCGGCTTCGCGCAGCAGGCCAAGGGCGGTGCGGATGTTGCCCCTGTCGCGGCCCGATCCATCGGACTGGATCGTGCTCCAAGACCCATCGAGCACCTCCGGTAGCACAGCCGAGGCATGGTCGCCGAGGATGGCCAGCTCTGCATCGCTGGCCGGGCGGCCGACCGACGACAGTTCCGACCCATGGAAGAAACCCTCGGTCCGCGCGTATTGCCCGGCGAAGATGGTTTCGTTGATCCATTCAAAATCGAACAAGAGGTTTAGCGCTTGGCGCACCCGCACGTCCGAGAACAGGGCGCGGCGAGTGTTGAAAACATAGCCGCTCGGTGCCTTTGGCCGCTCGTCGGTCAAGGCCGATTGCACGATCTCGCCCGCTTCAGCGGCGGGAAAATTGTAATTGTTGAGCCAATTGTTGGGGTCGCTTTCAGCGTACAGATGCAAGCGGCCGGTGGTGAACGCCTCGAACAGCGCGGTGGCATCGCGGAAATATTCGATCGACCAGCTCTCCACATTGTACTGGCCGACATTGACCGGCAGGTCGCTGCCCCAATAGTCATCGCGCCGTTCAAAAACCGCCAACCGGCCCGGATCGACACGCGAGAGGGCGTAGGGGCCACTGCCAACAGGGATCTCAAGGCTCGTCTCGGTGAATTGCTCCACCGTCATCGCGTGCTCGGGCAGGACGGGCAGGAGGCCGAGAAGCAGCGGCAGCTCGCGGTTCGAGCCATCGCCGAGCCGGAACGTCACCGTCAGCTCGTCCTCGCGCACCACTTCGGTGATCTGCCCATAGGCGCGCCGCTGGCTCGGCCGACCATGCTCGCGCAGCAGTTCCATCGAGAAGATCACATCATCAGCGGTAACCGGCTCACCGTCGGAAAAGCGGGCAGCGGGGTTGATGCCGAAGGTCACGTAGGTTCGGTCTTCAGGCACGATGATGGTTTCGGCCAACAGGCCGTACAGACTAAAGGCTTCGTCGCGCCCTCGTGTTGCGAGCGATTCCCAGACCCAGCCGCGCACCCACCAGACTGGCGATCCGCGCACGATCAGCGGGTTCACACTGTCGAACGTGCCCCGAAGCCCGAACCGGATCTCGCCGCCCGTGGGCGCGTCTGGATTGACGTAATCAAAGTGGGCGAAATCGGGCGCATAAATGGGCGAGCCATGCATGGCCATCGCATGGGTCTGGCCATCAGCATCCTCCGCCACAGCCACCCCTGCCATGAGGCAAACCGAAGCCACGCTCACAGCGCAAGCTTTCCGCACAGCCGCGATGGCCCCACAGCTGGCTGGCCCAAACGAGCGGATGACGCTGAGGAAGTTTCCACGGGGCATGGGTGATCATCCATTCAAAGCAAGATTCGCGGTGCCGAAGTTAACGGCTTTGCACTCCTGCTTGTCCAGCAAACCTTGCGCCGCCCTGTGCATGAACAGCGCCTGTTAGCGATAAAAGCGGTCCAGTGTTGCTCAACACCATCGTTACGCTGGAAATGGGCGCACAACTTGGCTACATCGGCGCCAAAGGACCGGCGCCCGCCACGCTTGCGCCGCATTTCAACCTTCAGTGCGCGGCACATCTTCGGCCAATGCGCGCCACAGCTGCGCTTTGCCAAATTCAACGAGGAGACCCTTTGATGCTGTCTTTGTTTCCACACCGCCCTGCAACACGCGCAAACATCGGTGGTTTGGGTCGGGTGGCGGCACTCGCGGTGCTGATCGGCGCCGGCCTGGGTCCCGCGGCCGCGCAGGATCAGTCGGGCGAAGTCCTCACCCCTGAACAGCGCCTCCAGCAGATCATCGAAAGCGTCGATCCGGCGGAAGCTGAAGCGCTCGCCGATTCGATGGCAGACCTGCAGTGGATGAAAGTCTGCGGCGTGGATCAGCGGATCAACCAGACGGTCTGCAACATCCGCGCCCGCGAATTGCAGATCGAAGGCGTGACCGTTGGCGGCCTGCAGATCATTGAAGGCGAGGCCGGTGAGCGCCGCATGGTCGCCATCCTACCGACGCGCCTGCAGCTGCCTGAAGGCGTGCGCGGGCAGGTCGATGATGGCGGCCAGATCAGCGGCACGTTCCGGATTTGCTACCCGCAGAACTGCGTCGTCGAGTTCGAGGCGAATGACGCGCTTATCAACTCGTTTAAGGCCGGCGGTGAGTTCACCGTGACCGCGCTGAACGAAGCGGGCCGCGCCGTGCCCTTTGCCTTCTCGCTGAGCGGGTTCACCTCCGCCTATGACGGCGAAGGCTATGAGAGTGCACTTTTGATTGCCGCAGAGCAGATCCTTCGCCAGCGCGCCGTTGCGCAGCAAGGCGAGGTTACCGTCGAGGACTCGGACGATCTGCAGCAAGCGCTTGAGCAGCGCGCCCGCGAAGTTCGCGAGCGCATTCAAGAGTAGCGCGACAGCATTGCGGCGACAGCCAAAACAAAAGGGCGCCCCGATCGGGCCGCCCTTTTTCGTTTCAAGCGCCTTGGCGCGAGATGATCAGTGCGTCTGGGCGTTGTAAACCAAGTCGCCGTCTGGCCCTTCGACGAAAAAGTCGCCGATACGGGCGTTGCGCAGCGGCTGGTCACTGTCATCCGGCACCAGGTTCTGCTCGGAAACGTAAGCGATATACTCGCTCTCCTCGTTCTCAGCGAGCAGATGGTAGAACGGCTGATCCTTGTGCGGGCGCACCTCGGCAGGGATTGCTTCCCACCACTCCTCGGTGTTGCTGAAAACCGGATCGACATCGAAAACAACACCCCGGAACGGGTAGAGCCGGTGTTTGACAACGTCGCCGATGGCGTAGCGTGCGGTTCGCATAATCTTCACTCCTCTGGCTGACGAAGCTAGGTTTTGAGGCACGCCGTTTCAAGCGGCATCGCGCGTGCGCAGCTGCGGCAGATTCGTCCACGATCCCGCCAATCTCATGACAAACCGTAAAGAGCGGCGAGCTCGGGGTCTTTGGCAGCGAGCTGCCGGGCAAGGTCGGCGAGCACCTTCGCTTGCTTCCAGGTGGCGTCGTCCTGCATCTTCCCATCGATCATGACGGCGCCTGTTCCATCGGGCATCGCCTCCAAAATTCGCAACGCAAAGGCGACTTCGTCGGCGGGCGGGCTGAAGACTTCGCGGGCGATGCCGATCTGGCTGGGGTGCAAGGTCCACGCGCCGGCGCAGCCCATCAGAAACGCGTTGCGGAACTGCGCGCGGCACGCGTCGGGGTCGGAGAAATCGCCAAACGGCCCGTAAAAGGCTTTGAGGCCCGCCGACAGGCACGCGTCCACCATCTTCGCCAGCGTGTAGTGCCACAGGTCCTGCTGGAACCCGGCTCGCGGTATGCCCGATGTCTCGTCTGCGTCCGCGAGGACCAGATAGTCGGGATGGCCGCCACCGACGCGCGTCGTCTTCATGCCGCGCGACGCCGCCAAATCTGCGGGGCCCAGGCTCATGCCGTGCATGCGCGGGCTGGCGGTCGCGATTGCATCGACGTTCTTGACGCCCTCAGCGGTCTCGAGGATCGCATGAATCTGAATGGGCCGGCTGACGCTGTGTCGCGCTTCGAGCTGCGCGAGCAGCTGATCGAGATAATGCACATCCCAGGGGCCCTCGACCTTGGGCAGCATGATCACATCGAGCTTGTCGCCGACCTCGCCAACAAGCGTCATCACATCATTGAGCACCCAGGGTGAGTTGAGGCAGTTGATCCGCGCCCACAGCCCGGTGCTGCCGAACGTGTGATCTTTGGCCATGCGTACGAAGCCGCCGCGTGCGGCCTCTTTTTGGTCGGCGGGGATCGCATCTTCGAGATTGCCCAGGACCACATCGACCTGATCGATGAGCGAGCCCACCTTCGCCACGACCTTCTCGATGTGCGGCGGCACAAAATGGATCATCCGCTCGACCCGCGTTGGCTGCTCCCGAAAAGGCTCGGGCGCCCCGATGGCAAGCGGGCGAAAAAAGGCGTGCGGGGTCTTGGTCATGGTCGGCTCTGGTCAGTTGCTGGTCGGCGAGCGCGAAGCACGCACACCACATCGTGGCATGCTGCAGCGCACAATTCCAGCGACGCTTTCGGCCTAGGCACCGCGGGCAGTCAGCGTCTCGCGCGACCAGCGCCGGTGGGCCCACATCCATTCGTGTGGCCGCTCGCGGATCCACGCCTCGAGCTGAGACTGGATCGCCTGGGTCAGCGCGAAGACATCATCGTCCAGATCACCGGAGGGTGCCAGCGTTAGCTCGACGAGATCGATCTCAAAGCGTACGGGGCCGACAGGCTTGCAGCGCGCCATAACCAGCCGTGCGCCAGTCTTGAGGGCCAGGCGCGCGGGCAGGGGGCTGGTCGGTGCAGTGTGGCCGAAAAACTGGATGGGGACACCCTTATGGGCTTGCCGCTGATCGCCGAGCATCGCGATCGCGCGGCCAGACTTGAGAATGCTGATGATCCGCTTCATCGCATCCGATCCCTTCGAGATCATCCCGGCGCGATAGAGGGCTTGCCGACGCTTCAGAAGATCGGCCTCAAGAAACGGGTTCTGCACAGACTGGTAGAGCCCCGCCACCTCGGCCCCAGCATGGGCCAAAGGGACGCCCAAGGCTTCCCAGTTGCCCGCGTGAAGCGAAACATAAATGACGCCGTTGGGCGTGTTGGATGGGTCGGCAAGCTCTGCTGCCAGCAGTGCCGACGTGACGCTGATACGCTCGGGCGCAGCCATCAACCGGTCCAAAAGCAAGCCTTCAGCGAAGGTTCGGCCAAGCCCGTCCCACATGTGCTTCGCGATGCGCTGGCGCTCGGCGGCGTCTGTGTCGGGCAGGGCGGCTTCCAGTTGACTGAGCGCACGTGGGTGCCGCTTCGTCCAGGGCGCTGCCGTGCGCCACGCCCAGCCCATGAAGGCCGACGCACGCTCCAGCCCCATGAGGCGCAGAAGCAGGGTCGCGACGCGTACGGCGCCGTAAGCCAAAGCAGAAGAGAGCAGTGAGAGGGAGGGGCGTTGGGGCACAAATGCGTTCCAGATAGCCGCGTGGCGGCGGTGCGGTCCGCTCGATACGCCAACAGCTGGCTGACGCCAACACCCTAAGGGCTGCCCTCCAGTTCTCCGGCGCCAGCCGCAAACTGAACGAAAGGTGCGTTCGGGGCGCGCGGGAAGCGTGCTACCTGCCGACGATCTGGAGTGCTGAGACCTGCTCTCACGCCGGGGCTGAGGTTTCTATGATCGAAATCCTATCGCTGGTTGCCCCGTTTTTCGGGTTGATCTTCCTGGGGTTTTTCTCCGGCCGGCTCGCCAAACTGCCGGAAGACGGCCTCGCCTGGCTCAACTTCTTCATCATCTATATGGCCCTGCCGGCGTTGTTTTTTGACCTGCTTTCGTCGACGCCGCTCGACCAACTGGAGGGCTGGTCTTTCATCGTCGTGACCACCCTATGCGCCTACATCATCTACATGTTCGCGGTTGTGGTCGCGATCGTCTGGCGCAAGGTCAGCCTTGCTGAAGCCGCGATGCAGGGCGTGGCAGGCTCGTACTCCAACATCGGCTATATGGGCCCCGGCCTCACGCTTTCCGTGCTCGGCGCGCCGGCCGCTGTGCCCACTGCGCTGATCTTCTGCTTCGACAATGCGCTGCAATTCATCCTCACGCCGATCCTGATGGCCATGAGCGGAGCCTCGCAGGAAAAGCCCGCACGGATCGCCTTGCTGATCGCCCGAAAGATCCTACTGCACCCCTTCATTGTCGCCAGCGCATTGGGGATCGCCGCCGCAGCCATCCAGTTTCAGACGCCGGCGCCTTTGCAGCGCGTAATCGGTTTTCTCAGCGGTGCCGCCGCGCCCTGCGCGCTGTTCGCCATGGGCGTGACGATTGCGCTCCGTCCCATTACCCGCATCCCTGCGGAGGTGCCGTGGCTCCTGTTCGTCAAACTTGCCCTGCACCCGCTGTTGATCTGGGTGCTTCTGAGCTGGGCGGGGGACTATGACCCGATCTGGGTCTACACCGCCATCCTCATGGCATCCCTTCCGCCCGCGCTCAACGTCTTCGTCATGGCGCGCCAATATGGCGTGTGGATTGAGCGGGCGTCTTCGATGGTGCTGATCGGCACGCTTGTGTCGATCCCAACGCTGACGCTGATGATTTTAGCCGTGACGAGCGGGGTTTTGCCGGCGGACCTGTTCCCCGGCTCGTGAACGCTAGCTCCCAGCGCGGTCCGCAGAGCGGGGACGCGCAAAGGGCGGGCGAGGCAAGCCCTTTTGCAGCCGGCCAATTACGCGCTCCGCAACCGCACGCGGCCCCACCGGTTCTAGCCCCGCACGCATCAGCACCGACTTGTAGGTCGGCGACAAGCGGGTGGCACCGAGGGCGGCGGCCCGGCCGATTTGCGCAAGCGGGCTCGAGGTCAACAGCGACCGGTTGAGCGCGTCGACGCCAAGGGTTCGCGACCAGATGTCGGCCCGGCGCTTGGCGTCATAGCGCATCGCGACGCGGCGATCGGAAAGCGCGGTGCCGCTGGCAAGCGCCCTTTGCACCACGCCCACGGCGGTTGTTGCGTCGCGCACACTGAGGTTGAGGCCCTGGGCACCGATGGGCGGGAACGCGTGGGCCGCTTCGCCGATCAAAAAGATGCCTTGCGCGGCGAATCTGTCGGCCACCAGGGCTTCGAGCGGCCAGACCTGAACCGGCGCTTCTAAGCTCAGCGCACCGAGAACCTGCATAGAACGGTCCTGAAGAAAGCTGGAGGCTTCCTGCAGGTCCATCTGCGCCAGCGCTTTGGCGTGCTCGGGGCTCAGCGCACACACAAAGCTGGAGCGATAGCTGCCATCCTCGCCATCGGGCATCGGCACGAAAGTGTACGGCCCGGTCTCTGTGTGCAGTTCGGTGGAGATGAAATCGTGCGGGCGCGTATGCTGCAAAACGCCCACCGCCGCGCTTTGCGGGTAAGCCCACCGCCGCGCGCCAACGCCCACGGCTTGCCGGGCGGGGGAGTTTCGGCCGTCTGCCGCCAAAACCGCCCGCGCACGCAGAATTGCGCCATCGCGCAGAACGACCTGCACCTCAGAGCCGCCAGGCCTGTAGTCGGCGGCCGTGGCGTTGACGATAGTGAGGGTCTCGCTCTTGCGCGCAGCGTCGAGCAGCGCAGCATTCAACTGCGCATTGGGGCAGTTGAGCCCAAACCGCTCTTCGCCCATCTCTTCGGCATCAAAGGAGACCACCGGCGACCGGATCAACCGCCGCGACCCATCGATCAGCCGCATGGTCCGAAGGGGCGTTCCAAGCGCGTCGATCGCTTCCGACAGGCCCAGGCCCGCCAGCACATCGAGCGATGGCCCCAAAAGCGCGGTGGTGCGCTTGTCCTTCTCGTTGATCGGCGGGCCGACCAGTACTGATGTCAGCCCGGCATGAGCGGCAGCCAGCGCGGCGATCATGCCCGACGGGCCAGTGCCGACAACGGCGCAATCATAGATGATGTCATCTGCCATCAAGTGCTCCTTCGCCGCCACCCAGCGCGACGCCACACGCCAGCCCAAGCCGTCGTCCAAAGGCGAGTAGCCCGTTGTTTGGGCGTGGCATGTCCTCTAGGTGAGGCGACAGCGGTGCTCGGTCAATGCGGCATCGTGCCAACATGTCGGCGCTCATGCTCGTCCGCGGTCAGATGTAAGCTGGGCGACTTGAGTGCCTGGCCGGGGAGACAGACCATGCCCATACCGACAGAACGCATCGTGATCCGCCAAACGGGCGGGCCCGAAGAGCTGCGCCTTGAAGAGGCACTCTTGCCTGATCCCGGCCCCGGTGAAGTCAATGTTGAGCACACGGCCATCGGCCTCAATTTCATCGATGTGTATTTCCGCACTGGGCTTTATCCCGCGCCCAGCGGCGTTCCGTTCACACCCGGCCATGAGGGCGCGGGCGTGATCGTGGCGATGGGCGGCGAGGTCACCGATCTGAGCCTTGGCGATCGCGTCGCTTATCTGGGCCCGTTGGGCAGCTATGCGCGCCACCGCGCGATCAACGCCGATCGGGTGATCAAGCTTCCTGACGCTATCAATGATGAAACGGCCGCCGCGATGATGCTCAAGGGCATGACGGCGCGCTATCTGCTGCGCAAATCCTATGTGGTCGACGCCTCGACGGTGCTGCTGTTCCATGCCGCGGCGGGCGGTGTTGGCCTTATCGCTGGCCAATGGGCCAAGCACCTCGGCGCGACTGCGATTGGCACGGCCGGAACGGATGAGAAGTGTGCGCTGGCGCGCGCGCACGGCTACACCCATGCAATCAATTACGAGACGCAGAGCTTTGTGGAGGAAGTCGAGCGCCTCACGGGCGGTGAGAAGTGCCACGTGGTCTACGATTCCATCGGGCAGGCCACATTCCCAGCCTCGCTCGACTGCCTGCGGACCTTTGGAACCTTCGTCTCGTTCGGCAACGCGTCCGGCCCGATCAAAGACTTCGACCTCGCCATGCTGGGGCCAAAGGGCTCGCTTTATGCCACGCGGCCAACGGTTTTCGTGCACACGGGCACCCGCGCCCTGCTCGAAGAGACAGCAAACGACCTGATCGATGTTGTGACGTCCGGGGCGGTCAAAATCCCCGTCGCGCAGCGCTTCTCGCTGGCCGATGCCGCGCAGGCGCATCGCGCGCTCGAAAGCCGGTCTACCACAGGCGCAACCGTGCTTTTGCCGAATGGCTGAGCAGGACGCTGCAAGCGCTGGCGGCAATGCACAGCTTTTGGGCGTCCGTTGGCGGTTGGTCTGCTTGCGGCGCGGGCAAGCGACCGCTTAGAGTGCATCCCTGGCGAAAGCCTAGGCATGTCCAAAATTTGATCATCTGGACAGGTCGATAGAGGTAGACCGCACGGGGCGGCGCGGCACAGACAGGGACCAGGCAAGCTTGGCCGCACAAGGCGCATCGAACGTACCGCTGCTCGCGGTTGACGAGCTCAGCAAATCCTTCGGCCCGCTCAAGGCGGTCGATGCCGTGTCTCTGGCCATCGAGCCGGGCTCGATCCACGCATTGCTCGGCGAAAACGGCGCCGGCAAATCGACGCTGGTGAAGATGCTGTACGGCACCTTGCAGCCCGACGCGGGGCGGATCGCCGTGCGCGGCGATGTGCAAACGGTGGGCTCGCCCAACCAGGCCCGTGCGCTGGGCATTGGCATGGTGTTCCAGCATTTCTCTTTGTTTGAATCGATGAGTGTGGCCGAAAACATCGCGCTCGCTCTCGACCACAAGCCGACACCGGAGCAGGTGACCGTCGAACTCGCCGCGTTTGGCGAACGCTACGGCCTCGCCGTGGATCCAGGCGCAACCATCGGCGACTTGGACGTTGGCGTGCGCCAAAGGGTCGAGATCTTGCGGGTTCTACTGCAAAAGCCGTCGCTCGTGATCCTTGACGAGCCAACCTCGGTGCTGACGCCGCAGGAGGCGGAAAGCCTGTTTGGCGTGCTGCGCCAGTTGGCATCCGAGGGCAAAGGCATCCTCTACATCTCGCATAAGCTCGATGAGGTGCGGGCGCTGTGCGACGCGGCAACGGTCATGCGCCAGGGCAAGGTCGTCGCGCGCACCGATCCGCGCGAAGAAACCGCTGCATCGCTGGCGCGCGCCATGGTTGGCTCGGATGTCTCGACGGTTGAGCGACGGTCCTCTGGGGTTCCGGCGGACGCGCCAATCCTTCTGGAGCTCAACCAGGTTCGCTACGACCCGGGCACGCTGTTCGGCGTCGCGCTGAAAGACGTTTCGCTCCAAGTGCGCGCGGGCGAGGTGATGGGCATCGCGGGTGTGGCCGGGAACGGGCAGAAAGAGCTTTTCGACGTTCTGTCTGGCGAGGCGGATGTCGATCTCGACGCGCTTCGCTTGCAGGGCAAGCCGATCGGGACCCAGCCGATCGCCAAACGGCGCCAGATGGGCGCGGCCTTCATCCCCGAAGAGCGCGCGGGGCATGCGTCGGTGCCCGCGATGGCGCTCAGCGAGAACGCGCTCATCACCCGCAAATTGGGGGAAGACGGCACGTTGGGCGCGCTAGGCGTTGTGAACTTTCCCATCGTCCGCAAGCTGTCACAGGCGATCCGCAGCGCGTTTGACGTCCGATCCGCGCCTGGTGACCCGGCCGCAGGAACACTCTCGGGTGGGAACCTGCAAAAGTATGTTGTGGGCCGCGAACTGTCCCGTGCGCCGAAGCTTGTTGTGGTCAACCAGCCGACATGGGGCGTTGACGCCGCCGCCGCGAGCTTCATTCGGCGCGAGCTGGTGGACCTCGCTGAAAAGGGCAGCGCCATCATCGTGATCAGCCAGGATCTTGATGAATTGCTGCAGATCTCGGATCGCATTGCCGTGCTCTCCCACGGCGCGCTGTCCGAGCCCCGCGACGCGAGCACCGTGACGCTCGAAGAGCTGGGGCTCTTGATGGGCGGCGATGGCTCTGCCGTCCCGAGCACGGAAGCACCCTCAAAGCTAATGGACGCGGGGCAATCGCATGCGGCTTGAGCTGGTCAAACGCGACCGTCCCTCGTCCACCATGCTCATTGCAGCGCCGTTTCTGGCGCTATTGCTGACCCTCGTGACGGCGGGCGCGATGTTCGCCTTTATGGGCTTCAACCCGTTTGCGGCGCTCTACGAATACTTCGTCGTGCCGCTGACAGAGCTGTGGTCCGTCTATGAGCTGCTGCTCAAAGCCGGCCCATTGATCCTCATCGCGCTGGGCCTTGCGGTCTGCTACCGCGCGAACATTTGGAACATTGGCGCCGAAGGCCAGTTCACGATGGGCGCCATCTTTGGCTCCATTCCGCCCATTCTGTTCCCCGATTGGATCGGCCCGCTGACCCTGCCGACAATGC
>JAHCMG010000117.1 GCA_019192585.1 Devosiaceae bacterium MH13 | reverse complement strand
CGGTCTCGCCGCCGCGCAGACCGAAGGTGAAGCCAGCCCACCCGATGTTGATCCGGCGGCGGTGGCCGATCTGGTGCCGACCCCGCCGGATGAAGCGACCCAACAGCAGTTCAACATCTGGTCGCAGCTGCTCGATCTCGTCGATAGCGAACTGGAGCGCGAGCAGCTGAGCCTTGATGCGCTCGCCGGGCTCCGCGACCAGGTGGATGGCGTGCGCACCGATGTGGACGCTTTCATCGCGGCGCGGGCGGGCGCATTGGCGGAAGAGCAAGCGCTGCTCGCGGCCACAACGGCGGATGCGGACCTTGTCGAGACGCCGCAAATGCGGGCGCAGCGCCAGCGCATCTTAGACCTTGAGGCTCTGCTGCAGCCTGCCGAGCTGATCTCCGGCCGGGCCAACTCGCTGCGTGAGCAGGTGGTGGCGCGGCGCTCCGATGAGTTCGCCGCCCGCCTGTTCCAAAACACCACGTCGATTGTTGCCCCCTCGCTATGGGCGGAAGGCTTGTCGGGCCTGCCGGCGCTGTTCACCTCCGTGCGCGAGCTGACGGTCAATTCCGTGCAGTCGGTCCGCGCCCGGGCAACCCCGGCCGCGTTCGCGGGCCTTGGGCTGCTGGTCGGCTTTTTGCTGCTGCTGTCGGTGCCGTTCCGCCTGCTTGCACTCAAGCGCGCGCAGCGCCGTGCCGACAGAACGCCCAACGATCTCGAGAAGGCCGTTGGCGCCTTGCGGATTGTTCTGCTCAGCGCGGGCATTCCCGCCATTGGCTTCGCCGTTTTGCTTGTCGGGCTCGGCGCGATCGGCGGCCTGTCGCTGCGCGCGCAAACGGTGCTCGATGCGCTTGTCCTCAACATCACGCTGTACTTTTTGGGCGCTGGCTTTGCGCGCGCCTACCTAGCCCCCGCCTTGCCGGCCTGGCGGCTGGTGCCGGTGGGCGATGGGTTCGCCGCGCGCGCCACAAACTTTTTGCGCCTCGCGGTGCTCGCCTATGTGGTGGGCGAAACCTTACGTAGCATGGCGAGCGCGTTTGTCTCGCCGCTCGCCGTTGTGCAGGTCCTCGAGGCCTTGCCCGTCTTGGCGGCCGGCTTGGCGATCATCGCGGCGTGCCGCTCGCTAATCCGTGGGCTTGATAGCTCGCAGGACAGCGAAAACCGGTCCATGATCCACATCCTGTGGCGCTGGACCTTGCCGATCGCCGCGGTGGCGTCGCTGGTCTCGCTGGCGGCGCTTCTGTTTGGCTATCTGGCGCTGGCGGCCTTCATCATCGACCGGCTGGTTTGGACGGCGGTCGTTCTCGCGGCGCTGCATCTGGGCGCGCTGCTCATCGAAGCGACAACCAATGCCGCCTTCCAAGAGGGCAGCCGCGCCTCGACCTGGGTGCATGACAATATCGGCCTGTCGCCGAGCGGGCTTGGGCAGTTCGGCGTTCTGATCTCGGGGCTCGTCAAGCTCATCCTGATCTTGATCGCCAGCGCGCTGATCATCGCGCCCTTTGGGGTCGAGACGAATGCCTTTCGCGACATTGTTCGCGGCGTCTTCACCGGCATCGAGGTGGCCGGTTTCAGCTTCTCGCTGACCTCCGTCCTCTTGGCGTTCGCCTTGGTGGGCATCGGCATCGTCGTCACCCGCGGCGTGCAGGGCTGGCTTGAGAACCGCTATCTACCCCGCACTGGGCTCGATGCGGGGCTTAAAGCGTCCATCCGCACCGGCGTTGGCTATATCGGGATCATCATCGCCGCCTCGATCGGGTTGTCCTATCTAGGGCTCGATCTTGAGAACATTGCGCTTGTCGCTGGTGCCCTGTCGGTCGGCATCGGTTTTGGCCTGCAATCGATCGTCTCGAACTTCGTGTCGGGTGTGATCTTGCTCGCCGAGCGGCCCTTTAAGCCTGGTGACTGGATCGTGGTCGGTGACGAGCAGGGCATCGTCAAACGCATCAATGTGCGCGGTACGGAGATCCAGACCTTCGATCGGGCGACCGTGCTGATCCCGAACTCGGATTTTATCTCCGGGACGGTGAAAAACCGGGTGCACCGCGACACGCTTGGGCGGATCGATATCCCCGTCGGCGTTGGCTATGACAGCGAGCCCGAAAAGGTCCGCGAGATCCTGCTTGAGGTGGCCAACGCGCACCCGATGACGCTGAGCTTCCCCGAGCCTGCGGCCTTCTTTATCGAGTTTGGCGCCAGTTCGCTCGATTTCATGCTGTTTGCCTATCTGGCTGACGTCGGCAACGGGTACGGCGTGAAATCCGATTTGCGGTTTGAGATCTTCAAACGGTTCCGCGAAGAGGGCATCGAGATCCCGTTCGCCCAGTCGGACGTCACGATCCGGAACCTTGATGAGGTTCTTGAAGCGCTCGCCGCGTCCGGTGTGGCGAAGGCTGAGAAGGCCGGCGAGCTCGAAGCGTCTGCCGCCACAAAGACCAGCGGCGTGCGCGCTGTGCCGTTTGACCGGCCGCTCGCAGATCCCCGCACCAGCCAGCTGATCGACCCCGATGGGGACGGGCTCGAGCGCGACCCCGATATGCCCGAAGATGGCCCGAGCGGCGGGCGGTGACGGGCATGCTGAGCCCTCAACACTCCTACGATCGCGCCTATGAGGGGTATGTCTGGTCCGTACCGGACGCGCTGAACATTGGCGTGCAGGTGCTTGACGCGCCGGCGGCGCTAAACCCGTCGGGTCCCGCGATCATTGATGGATATACGGGCGAAACCTTCACCTTCGGCGCGCTTGCGGACGAGGCGGCGCGGTTGTGCGGTGCCCTTGAGCGGGCGGGCGCCGAGCGCGGCGACCGGGTGGCCGTCATCGCGCCGCAAGGCGCGCGGACGCTGGTCGTTCAGGCTGCCATTCTGCGGGCGGGGCTGGTCTCGGTCCCCTTGTCCGAACGCTATGGCCGCGATGCGCTCTCGCACCGGCTGCGCGATTCCGGGTGCCGGTTCGCGTTCGTTTCGAATGCGGGCGCACGGAGCTTGGCGCAGATCGAGGATCGCCTGGACGCGCTGGAGCTTCAGATCGCGCTCGAGGGCGAGCAAGAAGCCGGCGGCGGTTCGGGCACCATCAGCTATGCCGCGTTCATCAGTGGCGCGGATGCCGTTCCGGCGGCGGATACCGCGGCCAATGAACCGGCCCTGATGATCTACACCTCGGGCACGACCGGCGCTGCGAAGGGCGCGCTGCACGGGCACCGGGTTCTGGCTGGGCACATGCCGGGCTTCCTGTTCGCCCATGGCGGCGCGGTCGATGAGAGCGCGATCTTCTACACGCCGGCGGATTGGGCGTGGGCAGGGGGTCTGCTGAACCTCCTTTTCCCCGCCCTCTCGCTTGGCCGGCCTGTGGTCGCGTTCAGCGATCCCTCCGGTTTCAAGCCCGAGGCCGTTGCAGCCATGCTGGTCAAGCGCAAGGTCACGCACGCGTTTCTGCCGCCGACAGCGCTGAAACTGATGCGCGCGGCACTGTCGCCCGACGCGCTCGATGGCGCGGCCTTGTGCTCGGTGATGAGTGCTGGCGAGGCGCTGGGGCGCGAAACCTTCACCTGGGCCGAACAGGCCTTCGGCTTCCCCATCAGCGAGGCGTACGGCCAGACCGAAGCGAACCTGGTGATCGGGTCGTCGGCCGCGTTTGGGACTGTCCGCCCCGGCGCGACCGGCAAGCCGGTGCCTGGTCACCGGGTCTATGTGGTGCGCGAGGATGGCACCGAGACGAGCCCCGGCGATGTCGGCGAGATCGCCGTCGGCCTGCCGGACCCTGTTGCGTACCTGTCCTACTGGAACGCGCCGGAAGCGGCGCGGCGCAAGGTCCTCACCTCGCCCGTGCTGGGTGACTTGTTGATGACCGGCGACATGGCGATGCGCGACATGGATGGGTTCATCTGGTTTGTCGGGCGCGATGATGATGTCATCACCTCGTCCGGTCACCGGATCGGCCCGGGCGGGATCGAGGATTGCTTGGCGGCGCATGAAGCCGTGTCGATGGCCGCCGTCGTCGGGGTGTCAGACCCCGTACGCACGCAGATCATCCGCGCGTTCGTGGTGCTTCGCGAGGGTTTCGAGCCGAGCACAGACTTGGCGGACGCTCTGCGCGCGCACGTACGTGCGAACCTCGCCGCGCATGAATATCCCCGCGACATCCGCTTTCTTGAGGCGCTGCCGATGACGACGACTGGCAAGGTCATACGGCGGATGCTGAAGAGCGCTGACTAGCCCAGACGGGCAGTGTCTCGATCTTAGGCGTCTGCGCTGGGTTTGCGCGGGCAGGGACCCTCGGCGGGGTTCCAGTGTCCCAGGTCGAGCCCATCGTCAAAGCGCCAGCGGCCCCAGGGGGCAACCGGTTTGCGGCCCTGAATGGCCGCCATCCCACCGCGCGTGAACGCTTGAAAGCCGAAGCGCTGCAAGTACGGGGTCATGAAGCCGCCGTCGGTGCCGGTAAAGTCCCAATGATCGAGATGCGCCACCAGGCCGACCACCGCGATCTTAGAGGTGTCGCGGACGGTGTGAAACTGGCTTTCGACCATGAACAGATCATTGGCGACATAGCCGAACAGGCCGCCGACCAGGTCGCCATTTTCATCCCAAACCTCAAGCGAATGCATCACATGCGCATCGTAGAGTTTGAGCATCAGCTCGATCATCGGCGGGTGCAGCCAGGTTAGCGGTAGTCGGCGCTCGCGCGGCGCGGCGCAGCCGAGCAGGACGCCCAGCGGGTCGCGATCGAAGGTTAGCCGATAGCGATCTTTGCGTAGTAGGCGCGCGAGGTTCTTTTCGATGTGCAGCTTTTTGGGCAGCAGGATGCAGCGGTCGCGCGGCGACAGCCATTTGGGCGGCATCACATGGCCCGACAGGTGCATGCCGCGCCGAAACCCGTCAGCCATGTGCTGCGGGTCGGTGCTTTTGAGCACGCCGACAATGCACTCCTTGCCCGGCAAACGATCTTCGGGGTCGGGCAGCGGCGGGTTTTCGGTTCGCCGCCCGGCCAGTGCACCGGCGGTCATCAGCGCCACACCGGGCAAGCTGGCGATGTAGGACGGTTTGAGCGCGTACGCTCCGGCGAGGGCGTAGCGGGCCAAGCGGCTGGGCCAGGTCTCTTTGGGCACCGGCCAATGACCCGAGGCGTGGTCGCGCACGCGGGAACGCGGCGGGTAGCACATGGGGTTATCGACAAGGCTCATCGCTTCGCCTTCCGCATCCGCTGGAGGCCATCGCGTATGTTCTTGGCGCGGGTGCGCAGGCCTTTGCGGGTCCGTTCGGCGAGCGCGATCGCGGAGAAGGCCGCGCTGCCGGCCGGATCAAGGTCGATCAAGATGTCGCAAAAGTGGCGCCGGTGTTGCCACAGCCGCGCGGCGATGACGCTGTCTGTGGCGGCCAAACTGTCGATGCGTAGCGCGGTCTGCGCTCTTGCGGCCTCTGCAAGAAGGGCCTCGGTCGCGTCGTACAGGTTGATGCTGCCGGGCGCGGCGTTCCGGTAGGCCTCATCGTAAGTGGTCTTCCACGGCATCCAGATCGTGCGCTGCTCGTCGGCGTTGCGGATCCAGACGGTCGAGGCGACGACACTCCCATCAAGCGTGGTGGCGTCGATCCGCGCGCGCCGTTCGGCGCCGAGGTTCATCACCGCGGTGCGGAAGAAGCCATCATGGCCGATGGTTTGCAAAGCGGTGCCGTGGGCGCCTTTCCACCCTGCCGCTTCGAGCGCCAGAAAGGTGTCGAGCGCAGCTGACAGCTCAGACAAGGACTGGGCGCTCTCAAAGCCCGGCTCGCCACGCCGGCGCAGGCGTTTGCGGGCCGTGCGGATCGAGTGGGCGCTGCGCTTCGAGATCAAGCTTCTAAGCGTCGCCGGCACCGGGGTCGCCAGGCGGAGCCCCGCCCGGTCGGTCTCATCGATGACCGTCGCGCGCAGACCCTGCTTGCTCAAGTGGCCCAAGAGCAGCTGCCAGAAGGGCCCATCCTTCGCCACCATCTGGAGCAGCACAACGGGCGGACCCGGATGGGCTGCGGCGACGTCTGCGAGCAGCTGGCCCAGCGCCGCTTCGGCATCGCCTGCCGAAACGAGGGGCGTTCCGAGCGGGCTGTAGTCGTGCAGCCAGGTGCCCAGCGGCACCGGCACGGGCAGCGGACCGTAGCGCCCGCGCAGGCGCACCATAGGCGCCATCGCGGCGAGCGAGCCGGCACCGTCGAGGCTGGTGGTGCGGGTCACCGCGCGCGGCGCGAGCAGGGCAAGCGCCGGCTCCAGCACAGCGGGCTCGAAAAAGATGTTCGGCTCAAGCGCGTTCGCCCCCAGATGGCGATCACCATCCACGGGCGCGGTTGCGGGCGCCCAAGCCCTTGCAACAAGCGTGCGCGATGTTTGGACCGTCATGGGACTGGGTCCACTTTGGCGTTGGGGGGCGGGCCGCTCTCCGGCTCTGCGTCCGCGCCCTTTGCGTCGAGCTGGCGGACGGCGCCAATGAAGCTGACAAAGCCGAGCCGACGTTTGACCGTGATGGCCAGAAGCACGGTTTCAAAGGCCATCGACCCCGCCGTGGCGATGGCAGCGCCGATCAGCCCGATGGTGGGGATGAGCGCGAGGTTGAGCCCGAGATTGACCGCAAACACCGCGCCATAGACCCAGGCGGCCGTCTTCTGCGCTTTGGCCATGGTCAGCATGGCTTCGGCGGGTCCGACGGTGGCGCGGATGACGACGCCAACAAGCAAGATGGCCAGGAAGAGCATGCCCTCTTCAAAGCCATCGCCGAATATCGACAGGACGAACTCCCCGGTGACCACCAGGAAGGCGCAGATGAACAGCGACGGCCAGAACGTCCAGCGGACCGCGTCGGCCACCGTGCGCTTCAGGCCGACCATGTCTTCGGCGGCGTGGTACTGCGCGATCTTGTGCATGGTCGCGATGCGGATGGCGAACGACACAAAGTGCACGAGCGCCAGCGTCTTGGCGGCGGCATAGTAGACGGCAACCTGATCGGGCTCTATGAACCAGCCGGCGACCATCACGTCAGTGTAAATGATCAGGAAGAAGAAGCTCTCGACGAGCATCATTGGGATGGCTGCGACGATCCAGGGGCGGATCGGCCCTTCCATCGGGCCGTCTCCGATGCGCGCGCGAACCCGGCGGCGCAGGACCACAAATTGCAACAGGGTAATCGTGTAGACGCCGATCACCGTGGCGATCATCGCCGAGGTGGCTGAGGCGGGGACGCCTGCCACTGTGATGGCGATGAAGACCGCCAAGATGAAGAGCGGGCGAATGAGGAAGGGGGGGATCGTGACCAGATCGGGCCAGTCGAACGCCTGGGCGACGCCGTCTTGGTTGTCGACCATGGTCATCATGGGCAGGCACACCGCGGCGAGTACCATCGGCATCAGGAACGCGCTGTGCACGAGGCTCGGAAAGGCGAGGATTGCGGCGATGCCCGCCAGAGCGAGGGCGGTGCACAGGCCAATATTGACCAGAGGGCCCTTGACCATGACCGTGCGCAGCTCGGCGATGCGGCCGGCGTCACGCAGCTCGGGTATGAACCGCACCAGGCCGGTTGGGTAGCCGATGCCGGCGATCGTCGACAGGATGACAACCCAGACCCAGACGATGGCGTAGACGCCGTAATCGTACGCGCCGAGCATGCGGGCGAGGACGACTTGGCCGACATAGGCAACGATCGCGGCTAGCACGCGCATAGCGTAGGTGAACAGGGCAGAGCGCGCTGCGACCGACCGCGGCCCATCGTCAGACAGGGCGATATCGAGCTTTTCAGCCACGGGGCTGAGCATGCCCGCAAGGCGCGCCGGCAGCCGTGCCGTGATGGATTGGAACCGTTGCACTGCGTTTTTGACCCTTCTCGTCCTGGTGCGACTTAGCAGCCAGGCCTTAAGGGCGCGTTCGTGGCGATGGTTGCCGTGCGGTAAAGTTTTGCCGCCTTAAGCCTTCATCAACCTACCCCCTGTCAGGGTAATTCCGTGCGCATTTGCACGCCCTGGGGGGAATTACGCATGTCGAAGCTTACTATCCGCCAACGCATCATTTTATGCTGTGCCCTACCGCTCGTGGCCCTGTTTGGTTTCGCGGGCTTCATGCTCAACAAGGCATGGCAAGACGCTCAAGCCGCCGACTTTATGGCCGAGGCCCTGACAAAGGCGTCGATGCTTTCGCAGATCGTGCACAGTTTGCAGGTTGAGCGGGGGCAAAGCGCGGGCTTTTTGGCGTCTGGTGGTGTCAGCTTCGCGACCTCTTTGCCGCAGGCGCGGGCGGCGGCTGATGAGGCCTATTCCGGCCTCGATGAGATGCTCAGCAACCTCAGCCCCACCATCCAGGAAGTGTATGGCGGGCATCTGCAGGTGCTGCGCGATGATGCGGCCCGCATTCTGGCCGCCCGTGCGCAGGTGCAGGCTCAAAGCACCACCGTGCCGGAAATGGCGGGCGTCTACACCGAGGTGATCCACCATCTGATCGTGGCGGTCGAAGGCATTGAAGACTTCGCCGCATCAGGGCTGATGGCCGAGCGTATCGAAGCGTTTGTCGCGCTGGTGGAAGCCAAAGAGGCCGCCGGCCTTGAGCGCGCCATGGGCGCGGTTGGCTTTGGGTCCGGCGCGTTTCCCGAAGCGGTCTACGCCCGTAAGCTCACCTTGCAGGGCGCTCAGAGCACGGATTTCTCGATCTTTGCGCGATTGGCCTCTGACGAGTTGAACGCGGTCTTCGACCGAACGATGACCGCTTCGGTTACCGGTCCGGTCGACGAGCTGCGCCTGATTGCACGCTCGGCGCCCTTCGGCGGCGATATCAGTGTCGTGACCTCGCAGATGTGGTGGGATGCCACCACAGCCCGTATTGAGGCCATCAAGCAGGTGGAAGACGCAGCCATGGCGGAAGTTTCCGCATTGGCAGCGTCCGCGCAGGCAACGGCGTCCCGGCTTTTGATGATTGAACTCGGGGTGGTTCTGGCCGTGTTGGCGGTCACCGGTTTCATGACCTTCAAGATCGCTGGGCAGATCACCGGCGGCATTGGCCGGGTCTCGAGCGCGATGACCCAGCTGGCCAATCAAGACTATGATTTCGAGCTGATCGATGCCGACAAACCGGACGAAATCGGCGATATGGCGCGGGCCGTCGATGGCTTCCGCGAGAGCGCGCAAGAGCGTGCGCGGCTTCGCGAGGAAGCGGCGCAGGAGCAGCAGCAGCGGCAAGAGCGTCAGGCCCGTGTTGACGGTTTGGTTGAAGCGTTCCGGTCGGAATCCTCCGCGCTTCTCGACGCGGTTGGCGAGAACACCGATCAGCTCGGTGGCGCCGTCGGCGTGTTGAATGGCGTCGCGGAAAGCTCGCGGACCCAGGTCAACGGCACCAGCGCGGCGTCCGAAGAGGCCTCCGCCAATGTGCAGACCGTTGCGGCTGCGACCGAAGAGCTGTCCTCTTCGATCGAAGAGATCTCCCGCCAGGTGGTGCAGACCAACGAGATCGTCAATCAAGCCACACATGCAGCGAGTGTTTCGAGCGAGCAAGTGAACCAGCTTGCGCAAGCCGCGCAGCAGATTGGCGACGTTGTTTCGCTGATCCAGGATATCGCCGAGCAGACGAACCTTCTGGCGCTGAATGCGACCATCGAGGCGGCGCGCGCCGGTGAGATGGGCAAAGGCTTTGCGGTTGTGGCGTCCGAGGTGAAGTCGCTCGCCAATCAGACCGCCAAGGCAACCGAAGAGATCGCCACGCAGATCTCCGGCATCCAGGGCTCGACCTCCCAATCGGTGGAATCGATCCAGGGCATCGCCGAGACCATGCGCGAGGTGCAGACCTTCACCAATGGCATCGCCGCCGCTGTGGAAGAGCAGGGTTCGGCCACCGCAGAGATCTCGCGGAACATCTCCGAAGCGTCAACGGGCACCGGTCAGGTGGCGGAAGCCATGACCACCATGAGCCAGGCGGTCGACGAGACCTTCCAGTCGGCTGGGCAGGTGCAGATGGCCTCGACCGATGTGGCCGAGCGGACGACGCGCCTGCGCACCGTGGTCGATCAGTTCCTCAAGGACGTCGCCGCCGCCTAAGCGGCGAAGCCACCGCTGTCCATATAGGCCTGCTCGGCCGCCGTCGTCTCGCGCCCCAGCATGGCGTTGCGGTGCGGGAAGCGGCCGAAGCGGCGGATCGCATCCATGTGCACGAGCGCGTAATAGTAGGCGTTCTGGTTGCCCGATTGCCGGTAGAGATCGCAGCATAGGTCCTGCAGTTCGAGGTCCTCGGCGTGCATATAGGGCAGGTAGAAAAAGCCCCGCACCATGCCGTGATAGGCTTTATCGAACCGCTTGGCGCGCGCCTCGTCCGCAAGGGCCACGGCGGCAGCATCGCTGGCAAAGGCCTCCGGCGTTCCGCGGAACAGGTTGCGCGGCAGCTGATCGAGGCAGAGGATCAAGGCCAAGCTTGTGTGGGGCGCGGCCTTCCACGCGTCGAGGGCGCCGGCGCGAGCATCCGCCACCAGCGCGCTGAACTTCGCTTTGAGCATGGCGTCGGTGTCGTCGGACTGGACGAACCAGCCCTGCTCGCCAAGGCCCCACCACGCTTCAAGCAGGTCGAAGGCTTCTGCCTCGCGGGCGATGGCGTGTGCGCTGTGTGATGTCGACATGGTGGGCCAGGTCCTTCTCGCTCGAAACAGGCGCTAGCCTAGTCGATGGCGCGCGTGCCACAAGGCCCCGATGACACAGGCATCTGAACGTGGGCGCACCGAGATTGATTGCATTGGCTTGAAGTGCCCGCTTCCGGTGTTGCGGGCACGCAAAGCGCTGCGCCTTGCGCAGCCTGGCACCGAGATTGTGGTGCTGAGCAGCGACCCCATTGCGCTTGTCGATGTTCCGCACATGGTGCGCGAGGACGGCCACGCACTTGTCAGCCAGAGCGTCGAGGATGGCATCGCCCGGTTTGTGATCCGCGCTTAGCTAGGCCTGGCGCAGGCAGGCTTCGAATAGATCAACAATGCGGGCGTTTTGGTCGGTCCGGGTGATGACGACGATGCGGGTTGCGGTGTCCGGCAGGCGCGCCACCACGCCATCTGACAGGGGCCGCGCCGGGTGTTGAAGCGGACCTGCCGCATGCACGGCCCAGGGCGAGGGTTCGGATTCTGCACCCTCGCCGGCAATCCAAGCGATGCCTTTCACCCGCAGCAAGTCGCCGGGAAAGTTCATGGCGAGCAGGTCCATGAACATTTGCAGGGCCCGTTCGCTGACCGGCTCGGATGTTTCAACCACCTGCGAATACGCATGGTGATGGTCGTGATCATGGTGGTGCGCGTGATGATGTGGCTCATCGCCACCAGCGTGATCGGCCAGCGCGACCGCTTTGGCGTCGACCTGGTCGAGCAGGTTCTGCAGCCAATTTGTGTCGGCACCCAGTTGCGCTGTGGTTGCCAGCAGCGCATCGGGGTTGCGCTGCGTCAGCGCACGACGCAGCGCGTCGGTCTCCTCGCCGTCCACCAGGTCGGTCTTCGACAGAGCCAGAACGTCCGCAACCGCGATCTGAGCGACCGCTTCGGGGCTCTCGTCGAGCCGCGTTGGCTCTTGCGCGGCATCAACCACCGTGACGATGCCGCCCACGAGGTAGCGCAGCGACAGGTAGGGGTGGCGCGCGAACGCGCCCAAGATTGGCCCGGGGTCAGCAAGGCCCGTCGTCTCGATCACCAGCTGCTTAAACGGCGCGATGCGGCCATTGTCGCGGGCGCGCAGCAGGTCTTCGAGCGTCTGAACCAGGGGGCCTTGCAAGGTGCAGCACAGGCAGCCAGACGTCAGCTCTTCGACCATCAAGCCTTCGCCCTTGGCGGCACCCTCGGCCTCCAGAAACAGGCTGTCGAGACCGGCATCGCCGTACTCGTTGACGATGATCATCGAGTCCTGCAGGGCCGGCCCGGCGAGGAGCGTGTTGAGAAAGGTTGTCTTGCCGGCGCCCAGAAAGCCGGAAAACACGATGACGGGCATCCGGTCCGGCCGGCGGGGGTCTGCCGGTGGCGAGGCTTGCGATTGGCTCATGAGATCAGTTGGGGCGCGGCACCGGCTGCGGCACCGGTTGGGGCACCGCGCGGCCGACATTGGATGTGGAGGTTGCCGCGCTTGCGCTTGCCGGCGCCGAGGGGTCGAGCACGACCGCCGGGCCGCTCGCTGCGGGCGCGATCTGCCCTGGTGCTGCGGCCGCGGTTGAGGGCCTAAGAGCGGCCAGTTGTGCACCGGGGCGAGCGATCGGGTTGGGTACGATCCAACGGCCAAGCCGCGCCACCGATGGGCCGGTTGCCCCTCCCAGCGCCAGCGCCACGGGGCGCGGTTCGCGAATGACCGGGCCAAGCAGCACATTGAGCACGTTGATCTCTTCGCCCTCGGTGCTCGGCGCTTGAACGGTGGTGCCGGGCAGCACCGGTGCGCTGGCATCGCGGTCTTGAAACGCAGCTGCGGTCGAGCCCTGCGGGCTGTAGGCCGGCGACGCGGTGCCATAGGCCGATGCGAGTTCCTGGAAGGTTGGCCGCACGCGGGGGCGTTGGCACACGATGGGGCGCATGCGGGTGGCCTCGGTCCGGACCGCGCCGGAGGGGCGGTAGGACGCCAGCGCTGTCCCCGACGCGCCGCCGAACAAGCCGCCCGCGCGGCGGAAGCCTTCATCGAGATTGTGGGCTGTAACCACGGCGCGCTCGAGACCGGAGCGGGCGCCGAGCGTCACCGTGATCAGCGTGCGGCCGCCGCGCCGCGCGCCGGCGACAAGGTTGAAGCCGGAATCGCAGATGTAGCCGGTCTTAAAGCCAAAGGCGCCGCGATAGCGCTGCAGAAGGATGTTCGAGTTGACCCATTCCGCGCGCCCCAAGGTGACCGCCGGCATGGAGTAGAAATCGTTGCGCTGCGGGAACTGGCGCAGCAGCGCCATCGTCAGAAGGGAGAGATCATAGGCCGTGGTCACCTGGCCCCGGCTCGGCAGCCCGTGCGGGTTGGTGAAGGTCGTCCGCCGCATCCCAAGAGCCTGGGCGGCGCGGTTCATCTCCGAGATGAAGGCCGGCTCCGAACCGCTGACGCTTTCGGCAAGCGCGACGGCTATGTCATTGGCGCTCTTGACCATCAGGACGCGCAGCGCCGTCTCAACCGTCAGCACCTGGCCGACCGCGAGCCCCGCTTTTGAGGGCGGCTGGTTGGCGGCGTTTTGCGAGATGGTGACCGGCGATTGCAGCGTCACGCGGCCATCGCGGATGGCCTGGAAGACGACATAGGCCGTCATCATCTTGGTAGTGGAGGCCGGATACCAGGCGTCAAACGGACGGTTGGCGGACAACACGTTGCCCGACTCCACATCAACGGTGATCGTCGGCCCATCGAAGCGGCCCAAGCCTGACGAGGCTGGAGCGGCCTGGGCCCAGGCGGCGGACGTGGCTGCGGCGTAGAGGGCTATGGCAAGCAAACACGCAACCAGCACCAAGGCGAAGCGGTCGCGGATCAGGCGAAGGTTCGTCAAAACGGCGGACTCTTAGTGTGGCAGCTACGGCGGAGCTTGTGTGGCAGCGGGTGTTCGCGACCGTGCCGCCCCAAGGGCAGATCGCGGACGCGTTGTTTCTAACCCGTGTGACGGGATGATGGCAAAGGGAATGCCGCTCGTGCCGGTCACGTCGCCGTGTGCTTGTTGGGGACAAGGTGGGTGGCCTGGAACCGGTCTTATCCGGCGCGGGCGGCCGTTCTCGGAGCTCCGGTTTCGCTGGCCGGGCTTTACGTTGGGCCAAATGACCTACATACACTTACGTATGCGGGCCGGCCGCGCACAACAATCAGCCGGCGACACAGAGGTCTTTCAGGGAGTTCAATTATGACATCGAACACGCCTACCCGCCGCCACATGCTGGGCGCTGGCGCCGTGGCCGCCGCGCTTGTGATGGGCGGCATCACCGCCCCCGCCGCGACGGCCCAAGATGCGCAAGAGTATCTGCTCGCGACCGCCTCGACCGGTGGCACCTACTACCCTGTTGGTGTTGCGCTTTCGACGCTGATCAAGGTCCGGCTTCAGCCGAGCATGGGCATCAACGTTTCGGCCATCAACTCCGCCGGTTCGGGCGAGAATGTCGCGCTTCTGCGCGATGACGAAGCCCAGTTCGCCATCGTCCAAGGGCTCTTTGGCGCTTACGCTGCCACCGGCACGGGCCCGCTGGCCGAAGCCGGCGCGCAAGAAGGCCTGCGCTCGATCACCATGCTTTGGCCGAACGTGGAGCACTTCATCATCCGCTCCGATCTCGTCGATAGCGGCACGGTTTCCGACGTCGAAGCGCTGGCCGGTGAGCCGATGGCGCTCGGTCGCCAGAACTCGGGCACCATCGGGTCGAACCGCACCATTCTTGCCGGCTTCGGCATCGATATGGATGAGGCCTATGAGCTCGTTTACGCCGGCTACGGCCCATCTGCCGATGCGCTGCAGAACGGTCAGGTTGTCGGCATGTCGACGCCCGCCGGTGCGCCGGTTGGGGCGGTCTCGCGCGCTTTTGCGGCAATGGGCGATGACATCACGCTACTTGAGTTCACCGATGAGCAGATGGCGGCAGCCAATGGCGACTTCGATGAGCTGTGGACCCGCTATGTCATCCCCGCCGGCACCTATCCCGGTGTCGATGAGGATGTGAACACCATCGCCCAGCCGAACTTCCTGATGGTCCGCGATGATGTGCCCGAAGAGACGATCTACGAGATCACCAAGACGATCTACGAGAATCTGACCTTCCTGCAGGGCATCCACCCGGCCACCAATGCGATGAGCCTTGATGTGGCGATTGCCGGTCTGCCGCTGCCGCTGCACCCGGGCGCGATCCGCTACTATGAAGAGCAGGGCATCACGGTTCCCGATCGCCTGAAGCCGGACATGTAAGCCCGGCTTAGGTGAGACGTTTGGGCCCCGCGCCACCAGTTGGCGCGGGGTTTTTTGGCTGCGGTGGGCGCTTTACCAGCGCCCTGCGGGGGAGCGTGGGCTGATGGCTGAGACGACGGTTGGCGAAGAAAAAGATGAGGGCACGCGCGACGGTGCGCTGCGGTCGTTCGACGCTGGGCTCATGGCGTGGCTGTTTTCGGGCCTCGCTTTGGCGGTGTCGCTGTTTCACCTGTACGCCAACTTTATCGGCACGCTTTCGACCTTCTGGCTGACGGGCATCCATTTTGCTGGCTTCGCGATGCTGGCCGCGCTGCGCTATCCGGTCGTGCACGCCAAGACCGAGCAAGGGCAGCGGCTCGTCCTCGCCTTTGATTTTGTCTTTGGCGCCGTGGTCGCGGCGTCGACGCTTCTGCTGATCGCCTCGGAGAACGCGATCTATGCGCGCGGGGTCACGCTGGCGCCACAAGAGTGGGTGTTCGCGCTGATCGTCATTGCGGGCGCGATTGAGCTGACCCGCCGCGCCACCGGGTTGATCATCCCGATCCTTATTCTGGTCGCGCTGACCTACCCCGCCTTTTGGGGCGCGCATATTGATGGCGTGTTCCGGTTTGCGGGCCTGTCGGTTGAGACGATCGTGTTCCGAACGATCTTCACCGATGAAGGCATGTTCGGGACAATCGCGAACATCTCGGCGACGTTCGTGTTTTTGTTCATTTTGTTCGGCGCGTTCTTGGTCCGCTCGGGCGCTGGCGATTTCATCATCGATCTCGCGCGTGCACTCGCCGGCCGGCTGATCGGTGGGCCGGGCTATGTCGCGGTGTTCTCGTCGGGTCTGACGGGTACCATCTCGGGCTCGGCCGTCGCCAACACGGTGTCGACCGGTGTCATCACGATCCCGCTGATGAAACGCTCGGGCTTCCCGCCACGGTTCGCCGCCGGTGTCGAAGCGGCCTCGTCAACCGGCGGGCAGCTGATGCCGCCGATCATGGGCGCTGGCGCGTTCGTGATGGCGAACTACACCCAGATCCCCTATCTCGACATCGTCGCGGTCAGCTTCCTGCCAGCGCTGGTCTACTTCCTCTCGGTGGGCTTCTTCGTGCGCATTGAAGCCAAGAAGCAGAACATGCAGGTCGCCGATGAGGACGCGCCCTCCGCATGGACCGTGCTCAAGCGCGGCGGCCCGGCGTTTTTGATCCCGGTGGCGACGCTGATCAGCCTGCTGATCTACGGCTTCACGCCGGTCTATGCGGCGATCTGGGCCATCCTGTCAGTGATCGTCGCCAGCTGGCTGACCCCCAACCGGATGGGCCCGCGCGCCATCATGGAAGCGCTGATCTTGGGCGCTAAGAACATGATCATGACGGGCGTCTTGCTCGTCGCGGTGGGCGCCATCGTCAACGTGATTGCTATGACGGGGATCGGCAACACGTTCTCGCTGATGATCGCCGAATGGGCCGGCGGTAATTTGCTGATCGCCATTGTGCTGATCGCGCTGGCGTCGCTGGTGCTCGGCATGGGCCTGCCGGTGACGGCGGCCTACATCGTGCTCGCGACCCTCTCAGCGCCCGCCCTGCACGCGCTCATCCAGAACGCGCATCTGACCCAGGCGCTCATCGATGGCACCATCCCGGAGGTGGCGCGGATGAGCTTTATGCTCGCCGACCCGACCGTGCTGCCGTTGCTGGCTGGGCCGATGGAGCCCGACGCGGCGCGCGCCCTGATGGCCAACATGCCGCAAGAGCTCTTGACCGTGATCTACCCGCAGGTGCTCGACCCGGTTCTGATCACCACGGCGCTTCTGTCCGCGCATATGATCATCTTTTGGCTCAGCCAGGATTCCAACGTCACGCCGCCGGTGTGCTTGACGGCCTTTGCTGCGGCCGCGATCGCGAAGACGAAGCCAATGGCGACCGGCGTGATGAGCTGGAAGCTCGCCAAGGGGCTCTATCTGATGCCGGTTCTGTTCGCTTACACGAACTTTCTAGGCGGCGAGCTGGTGGAGAGCCTGTTCATCTTTGCCACCGCAACATTGGGCGTCTACGCGCTCGGCGCGGCCATTGAGGGGCATATGGAAGCCCCACTGAGCTGGCCTTTGCGCATCGCTGCGGCGGCGTCAGGCGTGGCGCTGATGTGGCCCAACATGCTGCCGCTCCAGCTGGTCGGCGCCGTGATCGTGCTGGCGCTGTTGACCTGGACGATCCGGCAGGACCGGGCGCGGCAGGCCGCGCCCGCCTAGAGCCGGTGCGGGTCGCCTAGAGCCCCAGATCCATCAGCGCCTTGATCTGCGCTTCGCTGGTGCCCGCAACGAGGCGCCCCAGTTCCGCGTCGCCGCGCAAAACCAGCAAGGTCGAGCGGCGCGGGATGTTGCGCGAGGTGGTGACCTCGTGGGTGCGGTAGGTGTCCCAATCGACCTTGATGAAGGTCATCGCGCTGTTATAGGCCGGGTTTTGCTGGCGCAGCGCGCTGATAACGCGCTCTTGGCGGGCGCAGGTGCCGCACCAGGTGGCGGAATAATCAACGAAGACCGTTTGACCTGCCGAGAGCGCAGATTGGATCGCGCCCGGTGTGTAGTCGGTGAACGCGGCGCGGGCGATGGCGGGCATCAAGGTGGCCGCTGCGGCGCCGAGAAGAAACGTACGTCTGTCCATTTTATGGTCCTCGTTTCGTTGTCCAAGCTTGGTGGAGCTGGCGATGGGTGGGTCTAGAAGCGAACCGAAAGGTCTTGCAGCCAAATGGGCATCACGTTCAGCAGCGCCCCTTCGAGTACGTGGTGAAAGCGGAAGAACAGCATCAGGCCGACCAGGATGAACGCGAAGCCGATCAGCGGCTTTGAGCGCTCCGCCAGGCCGGCGAACCGCTGGGCCCGCGCGCGCAGGGTTTCGCGGGCGCCCATGCCTAGGCCGACGACAAACGTGGAAACGCCGGCGGAGAAAAACACCATGATCGCGGTGACGTAGCCAAGGTTCTGCCCCTGGGAGGCGAGGGCGATGGCGCCGCCCAAGGTCGGGCCGATGCAGGGCGACCAAACGGTGCCAAGCAGAAGGCCGCCGATGAACTGGCCGCGTGCTGTTCCGGTGTCGAGGCTGTTCATCCGGGCCCCGGCGCTGGACGCAAGGCCGGCAGTGGCCAGTTCGAAACGCTGAGCAAACAGGGGCACCACCAAGATCGCGCCGAAAACGACCATGAGCGCCGCGCCGATCTGGGCCAGCGATTCCTGCGTGAGCCCGACGCTGGCGCCGAAGGCGGTAACCAGAACGCCGAAGATGACAAAGGTGGTGCTCATGCCCGCCGCGAGCGCCACGGGGCCCCAAGGGTTGGCGTTGAGCGCCGTGACCAGCACGATCGGCAGAACGGGCAGCACGCACGGGTTGATGAGCGTCAGCAGGCCGGCAATGTAGGCGAAAAGCAGTTCCATCCAGAGCGCCCGGTTTTGGTCTACCGATGGCTTAGCGCGCTGCGCCCCGCGCGCAAGTGATCCCGGGTACACATTTGCGTTAGCGGGGTGGATCCTGCGTTAGCTGGGTGGTCCCACGGACGCTTCCACGCGCTGGGTGCGATTGTCAGCGATGGTCCGCCAGGGCTAAGCTTGCGCCGACAGGCTGGCGCGTGTGCGCCCCCCCTAAACGCCACTGCATCGCCAACAAGGAACACCCAATGCCGTCGATCGAGATCCTCACCGCCTTTCTGGTGGCGACCGCCGTTTTTGCGTACATGCCGGGCCCGGCAATGCTCTACGCCGCCGCACAGACCATCGCGCGTGGCAAGCGGTCCGGCTGGCTTGCAGCCTTGGGGATCCATGTTGGCGGCTATGTCCATGTTCTCGCGGCCGCGCTGGGTCTCGCGGTTTTGTTTGAAGCCGTTCCGTCTCTGTATACGGCCATCAAGCTGCTTGGCGCCGCCTATCTCATTTGGCTTGGCCTGCGCTTGATGCTCGCGAAGGAGGCGGCCGACGCGCCTGCGGATGGCTCGGTGTCGTCCGTGGCGCTGGCGGGTCGGGCGGGCCCTTGGCGCGCGTTTTGGCAAAGCGTCACCGTTGAGGTGCTCAACCCGAAGACGGCCATCTTCTACCTGGCGTTCCTGCCGCAGTTCACCGACCCGGCCGCATCGCTTCCGATCTGGGCTCAGCTGGCGATTTTGGGCACCGTGGTCAACATCATGTTTTCAAGTGCGGATGTGGTTTGCGTCGTGCTCGCGGATCGCGTGACCGCGACGCTTCGCCGGTCCGCTAGCTTCGGTCGTTGGGTGCGGCGGGCCGGCGGCGGTGTCCTGGTCGGCCTCGGCGTCAATCTCGGCCTTTCGCGCGCCTGAGGCGCACGCTGCGCGGGCGCAAACTATCCCCGCAACGCGCGCTCGCCCGCCAAAAGGTCGCGGTTCTCGTCATAGAGCGTGGCGAGCCGGTCGATGACGCGCCGGGTGTTTGGCTGGTGGCGGTCGTCCGCGTGCATCACAAGGTGCTGCTCTTCGCGCAATTCTTCTATCAGCGGGCCGGCTCGGGCGAGGCCGGGGTCGCTGTCGCCGATAAAGCACGGCATCACGCCAATGCCTCCGCCGGAGCGGACCAGCTGGTAGATGGTTGCCACCGAGTTGGCCAACACCCGGATCGGGTGGCTCTGTTCGTGCACCCACCGCGCCGCGGGGTAGCGGGCGATGGCGGGGTCCATGGCGACCCATTCGAGCCGCTCAGGTTCGCCCGCGCTCCAGCTTCGGTATGGCGCGAAGCGGATGTTGGCGAGCTTGCGGGAGGCGAGGTTGCCGGATTGGGCTGGCCGGCTGCGGATGCCCAAGTCCACTTCCCGATGGGCGATGTCGAGCACGGCCTCCGTCGTCACGAAGCTAAGCCGGAACGGATCGCCGGGCTGGCTGAGCTGTTGAAACCGGTCAGCCAGAAACAGGGCCGTCCCCGTGCCCGCGGAGAGCCGGACAAGCGGCGTCTCCTTGGCCGCATCAAGCAAGCTGTGTACGGGCTGCGCCGCCGCGTGCATCACCCGGACCTTTCCCACCAGCGCATCGCCGGTTTTGGTCAGCGCATAGCCCGTCTGCGAGCGCGCAAACAGCGCTTGGCCGGTTTGCTGCTCCAGCGCGAGCATGCGGCGCCCGATGGTGGGTGGGCTCAGCCCGCTCTCACGCGCCGCGCCGCTGAGCCCGCCGGTCTCGGCAACAAGGAGGAACAGGCGCAGGTCATCCCAGCTTATATCTTTCAAAATTGAAAAACTCCTTGCGGTCATAGCCGCAGAAATCGCTCAGGCCGTAGCATAGTTGTTCAGAAGCGAAAAGGAGATCAACCATGATGCCCATCATCCCCCCTGTCCGTTCCGCGCCGCTGTCTGAAGACGATTTCTACGCGCTCGGCGTGCAGTCC
>JAHCMG010000116.1 GCA_019192585.1 Devosiaceae bacterium MH13 | reverse complement strand
GACCACCACCCAGCGCTGGTTCTGCTCTGGCTGGTCAGTGTCTTCGATCAGGTCGAAGCCGAGCGTGCCGACATAGAAATCGAGCGCCTCGTCATAGTCGCGCACAACCAGCGCGGTGTGCAGCAGCGATTGGCGCGGGCTTGATTTGTCGGTCATCCGAAAACCACCTCATGCATTATCCGGCCGGGGCACAGGGTGAAAGCGCCTGCAATGATCAGCGCGGTGACATAGGTTTGCACCATGGCTTTGCGGTGGGCGCCCACATCACCCTTGCGGATGGCCCGCACCGCGAAGGTTAGGCTGATGAGCGTGTAAATGGCCAGCAGATGAATGGGGCTGAACGGTCCGATCAGCCGCAGCGTGTAGATGAACAGCGCCGTCCCCGCGACGGTGACCATCAGCGCGACCCAGACACAGCCAAGCGTGCGATGGGGCAGCGCCCCCTTTGGGGCTGCCAGTTGGACGCCACCGAGCACGAAGGCCGCCATTGCCGCGAGCGCGTGCACCGTGATGAGGGGCCCGGCGGCAAAAAGAGGGTCGAGCGACATCCGCCCTGCCCTTTAGAACGGGATATCGTCGTCCAGGTCTGACCCGATGGCCGGCGCGGGCCCACGGTCCTGCGGCATCGACTGCCCGCCACCGCCATAGCCCATCTGGCCGCCGCCCATGCCGCCACCTTGGCCCATGCCGTCACGGTCTTGCCGGCCGTCGAGCATGGTCAGTTCGCCGCGATACTTTTGCAGCACCACTTCGGTCGAGTAGCGATCCTGGCCGTTCTGATCCTGCCACTTGCGGGTCTGCAGCTGACCTTCGATGTAAATCTTCGAGCCCTTGCGCAGATATTGCTCGGCCACCTTGGCAAGGTTCTCGTTGAAGATAACCACCCGGTGCCACTCCGTCTTCTCGCGCCGCTCGCCCGATTGGCGGTCACGCCAGGTCTCGGATGTGGCCAGCGACAGGTTCACCACCGGATCGCCGGACTGCAAACGCCGCACCTCGGGATCGTTGCCAAGATTGCCCACCAAGATCACCTTGTTGACGCTACCAGCCATACCTCGTCTCCTCTCAACGCCCAGCGCACCACGTTGCGCCGTTTGTGTGGCGGTGTACGCGCTTCTGAGATTGGCGGCGAGGCACCATTTGCCAACCGCCAGCCTGTGCCTGCCTTATCCACACCCTATCGGCTCTTGTGTCAGGAGACAAGAGATGTTCTACATTTGTTCACGCTGGTGAGTCCGCTTGCCTGCACTACTGTAATGAGCAGCGGGCCCGCACCGGTGGGCGAGCGCTTTTTTGATCGATAATCGATAAACGAGTCCCCCCATGGCGAAATCCCATGCGTCCGATGCTGCTCCGGCAGGTGTGCCTTCGTCGAAGCACCTCACGGTAACCGGCGCGCGCGAGCACAATCTCAAAAATGTTTCGGTCGCCCTGCCCCGCGACAGCCTGGTGGTGATGACGGGGCTTTCGGGCTCTGGGAAATCGTCGCTGGCCTTTGACACGATCTATGCGGAGGGCCAACGGCGCTACGTGGAAAGCCTGTCGGCCTATGCACGCCAGTTCCTGGAGATGATGCAAAAGCCGGATGTCGACCAGATTGATGGCCTCTCGCCGGCGATCTCGATTGAGCAGAAGACGACGAGCCGCAACCCGCGTTCGACGGTCGCGACGGTGACCGAGATCTACGACTATATGCGCCTTCTGTGGGCGCGGGTCGGGATCCCCTACTCGCCGGCCACGGGGCTGCCGATCGAAAGCCAAACCGTCAGCCAAATGGTCGATCGGGTGATGGCGATGCCCGAAGGCACGCGGCTGTATTTGCTGGCGCCCATCGTGCGGGGCCGGAAGGGCGAGTACCGCAAAGAGATCGCCGAGCTGATGAAACAAGGCTTCCAGCGGCTCAAGGTCGATGGCCAATATTATGAGATCGCGGATGCGCCGGCGCTCGATAAGAAGTTCAAGCACGATATCGATGTGGTCGTGGACCGTATCGTCGTGCGCGACGATCTTGCGACGCGGCTGGCTGACAGTTTTGAAACTGCGCTGAAGCTGGCCGACGGGCTGGCCGTCGCCGAGATGGCTGACCTCAAAGAAGGCGAGAGCGAACATGAGCGCGTCGTGTTCTCCGAACGGTTTGCTTGCCCGGAATCAGGCTTCACGATCCCGGAGATCGAGCCGCGCCTGTTCTCGTTCAACTCGCCCCAAGGCGCCTGCCCTACCTGCGACGGTCTGGGCACCACGCTGGAGTTTGAGGACGCGCTGATCGTGCCCGATCCATCGCTGTCACTGCGCCAGGGCGCGGTGGCGCCGTGGGCCAAAACCGGCAACACCTCGCCCTATTACACCCAGACGCTGGAGGCGATCTGCCGGCACTACAAAGCGTCGATGGCGAAGCCGTGGGCCGATCTGCCCGAAAAAGTGCGCACCGTCATTCTGCACGGCTCGGGCGATGAGGAGATCACCTTCACCTATGATGACGGGCTGCGCTCGTACAAAACGAAGAAATCGTTTGAAGGCGTGGTCGGCAATATCGAGCGGCGTTGGCGCGAGACCGACAGCCAGTGGGTGCGCGAAGAGCTATCGCGCTTCCAGTCCGACCGGCCTTGCGAAGCCTGCAATGGCTATCGGCTGCGGCCCGAAGCGTTAGCGGTCAAGATCGACCGCATGCATATTGGCGAGATCGCAGCCCTGTCGATCCGGGACGCGGGCGCTTGGTTTGAGGCACTGCCGGACCGGCTCAGCAGCAAACAAAATGAGATCGCCGTCCGCATCCTCAAAGAGATCCGCGACCGGCTGAAGTTCCTCAACGATGTCGGCCTGCAATATCTGACGCTGTCGCGCTCCTCGGGCACGCTTTCGGGCGGCGAGAGCCAGCGCATTCGGCTCGCCTCGCAGATCGGTTCGGGGCTCACGGGCGTGTTGTATGTGCTCGATGAGCCGTCGATCGGCCTGCACCAGCGCGACAATGATCGCTTGCTCGACACGCTCAAGCATCTGCGCGACCTGGGTAATACAGTCATTGTTGTCGAGCATGATGAGGATGCGGTGCGCACCGCCGACTATGTGGTCGATATCGGCCCCGGCGCCGGCGTGCATGGCGGTCAGATCGTGGCCGAGGGGACGCCCGCGGAGGTTATGGCGAACCCCAACTCCCTGACCGGGCAATATCTGTCGGGAACCAAGGCGATTGAGGTGCCGGCCAAGCGGCGCAAGGGCAAGAAGGGCCAGGCGATCAAGGTTCGCGGCGCGCGCGGCAACAATCTTAAAGGCGTGGATGCCGACATTCCGCTGGGCACCTTTACCTGCATCACGGGCGTGTCGGGCGGCGGCAAGTCGACCTTCCTGCTCGAGACGCTTTACAAGGTGGCGGCGCGGCGGCTCAACGGCGCGCGGGATAATCCCGCCCCGCACGACTCGGTCTCGGGCCTCGAGTTTCTCGACAAGGTCATCGATATCGACCAATCGCCCATCGGCCGCACCCCGCGCTCGAACCCCGCGACCTATACCGGCGCGTTCACACCGATCCGCGATTGGTTTGCTGGCCTTCCCGAAGCCAAGGCGCGGGGCTACGCGCCCGGGCGCTTCTCGTTCAACGTCAAAGGCGGCCGCTGCGAAGCGTGCCAAGGCGACGGCGTCATCAAGATCGAGATGCACTTCCTGCCCGATGTCTACGTCACGTGCGATGTCTGCCACGGCAAGCGCTACAACCGCGAAACCCTGGACATCCAGTTCAAGGGCAAGAGCATTGCCGACGTGCTGGACATGACAGTGGAGGAAGGCGCGGAGTTCTTCTCCGCTGTCCCCGCGGTGCGCGACAAGCTGGTGACGCTGAACCGCGTTGGCCTGGGCTACATCAAGGTCGGCCAACAGGCGACGACCCTCTCGGGCGGCGAAGCGCAGCGGGTGAAACTGGCCAAGGAGCTTTCCAAGCGATCCACCGGCAAAACGCTCTACATTCTCGATGAGCCGACAACGGGCTTGCACTTCCACGATGTCGCCAAACTTCTCGAGGTGCTCCACGAGCTGGTCGAGCAAGGCAACACGGTGATCGTGATCGAGCACAATCTTGAGGTCATCAAAACCGCCGATTGGATCATCGATCTTGGCCCCGAAGGCGGCGATGGTGGCGGCGAGATTGTCGCGGTGGGCACGCCGGAAGAGGTTGTGAAAGAGCGCCGGTCCTACACCGGGCACTATCTGGCGGACGTGCTCACCCGAGGCTCGAGCAAAGCGGTCGCCGCAGAGTAGCCAGTCACGTGCTTTCCTACCAACACGCCTATCACGCGGGAAATGCCGCGGACGTGCACAAGCACGCCGTCTTGTCGCTCATCCTGGGATATCTGACCCAGAAGGCGAAGCCGATGAGCTATCTCGAAACCCATGCGGGGCGTGGGCTTTACGATTTGGGCTCGGCGGAAAGCAGCAAGACCGGCGAAGCGAAGCTGGGCGTCGACGCGCTTCTGGCACGGTTCGCCGCCGAGCACCCCTACCGGCTGGCGGTGGAGGCCGTGCGAGCCGCCCATGGCGCCAACGCCTATCCGGGCTCGCCGCTCATCGCGCGGCACTTCAAGCGACCCGGCGACAGGCTTCAGCTTGCCGAATTGCACCCCCAAGAGCATGAGGCGCTTTGCGCCGTGATCCCGGGCTCCGAAGTGCATGTCTACAAGGAAGATGGGTTCCCCTGGGCCGCCCGCATGTCGCCGCCCACGCCGCGGCGCGGCCTGATGCTGATCGACCCCAGTTACGAGCTCGACCATGATGTCACCGGCATTCCGAGCTTTCTTGAGGGCCTTCATCGGCTGTGGCCGGTGGGCGTGATCATGATCTGGTACCCGATCCTCGCCGGTGATGCGCATCTAGAAATGGCCGACGAGATCGAAGCGTTCGGCTATCCGCGTTTCGTCCGTCACGAGGTCCGCTTCGGGAAGACGGCCAAGCATCATCGGCTGCTAGGAAGCGGCGTTGCGGTCATCAACGCGCCATGGACGCTTGAAGCCGATGCCGAGGCGATCGACGCAGTCTTCGCGGCCGGTTAGCTGCTGGACGGCCAGACAGCGTACCACGCGTCAAGCGGCATGACATCGACATCGGCGCCATTGGCATAGGGCCAAGGGTCGATGGCCCAGCGCGTGCCGGAGGCTGTTTCGGCCACCACAGCGGTTGCATGTGGGTAGCGGCCATCAAGGAAGAAGCCGCGGGCCACTGGGTACGCGACCGTATGGTGCTGCAGCAGGTCGTATTGGGCCAGAAGCAGCAAGGTCGACGTCGTGTTGGTCGTCTCGTCGAGACAATCCATTTGGCCTGGCACGCCGGCATTGTGCAGATCCAAGCCGCCAACATCCTCGTCGGAGCCCACAATCGGCCCGACGCGGCGCTCAACCCATTTCACGGCTTCGGCGATGGCGGCGCGCTCGGCTGATGGGTTGCCCGCGCCCCTCGCCATCAAGCGGCGTAAGGCGGCGACATCGCGCTCAGTCAACTGGACTTGGGTGCTGCGGGCACAGCCAAACCCGTGGCAGATGGTCAGGCGCAGATTTTGCGGCGCATTGCCCCCGTGCACCGGATACCAGCCAAGCGGGCTTTGCATGCTGGACACGCAACCAGCAAGCGGCAAGGCCGCCGCAAAGATCAATGATGGTGCAAGACTGCGCCGCATGCAGACAGACCCCCTAGAAGCAGGAGTGTGTGCTAGCAGCGCCGCGAGGCAGAGACAATCGGTCCACCGCACCGAGCCACCTGTTCGCCTTGATGCGTTGCGCGCGGAACACTAAGACAGCCCAACGATCGGGGTTTGGCCCCCAACAGCTGCGTCGTCGCCGCGCTCGCGTGCGGCACATGAGGATCAGAATGCTCAAACCCATCCACATTATTGGCGGCGGCCTGGCCGGTTCCGAAGCCGCGTGGCAGGCCGCGCGTCTGGGCGTGCCGGTTGTGCTGCATGAGATGCGCGGCGCGCCTGGTCATGGCGGCACCGAGGCACACAAGACCGATGGTTTGGCGGAGCTCGTCTGTTCCAACTCGTTCCGATCCGATGATGCAACGGCCAACGCTGTGGGCGTCTTGCACGCCGAGATGCGGCAGCTGTCCTCGCTGATCATGGAAGCGGGCGACGCCAACCAGGTACCCGCCGGCGGCGCGTTGGCCGTTGATCGCGATGGCTTCTCAGACGCGGTAACCGCCGCGCTGTCGAACCACCCGCTGATCACTATCAGCCGCGAAGAGATCGGCGGCCTGCCGCCCGAAGACTGGGACAGCGTGATCATCGCCACCGGTCCCCTCACCGGCGCGGGGCTGGCCGACGCCATTTTGGGCCTGACGGGGCAAGACGCTTTGGCATTTTTCGATGCTATCGCGCCGATCGTGCATGTCGACTCGATCGACATGGACAAAGCCTGGTTCCAGTCGCGCTACGACAAGGTCGGGCCCGGCGGCACAGGCAAAGACTATATCAACTGCGCGATGGATGAGGCGCTCTACAACCGCTTCATCGATGCGCTGATCGAGGCCGATGCGACCGAGTTCAGACAGTGGGAAAAGGACACGCCCTATTTTGATGGCTGCCTTCCCATCGAGGTCATGGCGGCCCGCGGCCGGGAGACCTTGCGTTTTGGGCCCATGAAGCCGGTGGGGCTGACCGATCCGCGTAACCCCGACACCCGCCCCCACGCCGTGGTGCAGCTGCGTCAGGACAATGCGCTGGGCACGCTGTTCAACATGGTCGGCTTCCAGACCAAGATCAAATACGGCGCCCAGTCTGAGATCTTCAAGATGATCCCCGGGCTTGAGCAGGCGCGCTTTGCGCGGCTCGGCGGCATTCACCGCAACACCTATATCAACTCACCGGTGCTGCTGGACGGTCAGCTCCGGCTCAAAGCGCAGCCGCGCCTACGCTTTGCCGGCCAGATCACGGGCTGCGAAGGCTATATCGAAAGCGCGGCGGTGGGCCTCTATGCCGGCCGCCTGGCGGCAAGCGAGCGGCTGGGCCTTGCTCCGCCGAACCTGCCCGCCGAGACCGCTTTGGGTTCACTGGTTGGCCACATCACGGGTGGCCACCAGGTGGCGAGCGATGAGGGCGCACCGCGTTCGTTCCAGCCGATGAATGTCAATTTTGGCCTCTTTCCACCGCTCGATGGCCCGCTGCTCGATGCCGACGGCAAACGGGTGAAGGGCAAGGCGAAAGGCCTCGCCCGTAAGCAAGCTATGGCAAAACGCGCGCTCGCCAGCGCGCAGGCTTGGTCCGGCGCGTTTGATGAAGCAGCCATGGCGCAGGCCGCCGAGTAGCTAGACGTTCGGCATCCGGCGAGACGCCCGCCAGATCTGCCACATGATCTGCCAACGTGCCGGTTCGAGCGGACGCGCGGTTGGCGCATCGGACCACGCGCCCTGGGCGCGCTGCAAATTGCCCCGGGCCAGCGCGAGCGGCAACAGCAGGCTGTGGCTCGCTTGTGGGAGCGTCGACGCAACCGCCTGTGCTTTGCCCAAATGCTCCAGCCCGTAGGTCGCGAAGGCGCGGAGGGCGCCAGCCAGGCCGGCGCTTTGGCCAGTTTGCCGAAGGTCTTCGGGCTTGAGACCAGCTGCTGCAAGCTGCGTCGCCGGAACCAGGCACTGGCCCCGCGCTGCCCAGGTGGGAAAGCTCGCCAATGCGCGCGCCACCGTCAACGCAACCCCGCCATGGCCCGCCACATCGGCAAAGCGTGCGGCGGGCTCACCGGACAAAGCCGCCACCGCCATCGCCATCGGGCCGGACCAGATCTCGCCGGCATAGCCCTCGAATGTGGTCTCGTCGGGCATCGGGTCGTCGTAGAGGTCAGCGGTTCGGCCATCGAGCACGGCCAGCAGGGGCTGGCTCGGCAAACTGAGCGCCTCGATGGCCGCAAACAGCTCTGCGGCAAGAGGGTTGGCCTCAACCGAACCGTGGGCCGTACCCTGCAAGGCGTCACGCCACCATTGCAGGCGCATTTCGCCGGGCATCGGGTCGGTCACCAGCGATCGGACACGAGCCATCTCGGCAAGGTAGGCGAACAGCGCCATGAGATGCCGGCGCTTGCCCGCCGGTGCGAACTGCAGCGCGACATACCAGGTGAAATCATGCGTGCGCAGGTGATCGCTGGCGTAGTTGGGGCTGGGGTCGGACACGGCTCAGTCACCACCGGACGGAAGGGCTCACCCTTATCTGATCACCATCAGCGCGGCGGCAACCCGCCGATCCTCTGACAATAGGATGTTGTAGGTGCGCACGGCCGACCGGGTCGGCGACAGTTCCACCGCGATCCCGGCGTCCCGCAGGGCGCTTGTGGTTTCGTCCGGCAGCACGGCCGGGTCCCGCCCGGTGCCAAGCACGAGGATGTCGAGCGCCTCGGCTTGGTCGAGGATGGGCTGCAGGTCATCCACCGACACATCAAACGCGGAGGCCGGCGCGAGCCAGTTTTGCGTCCGGCCCGGCAGGCCGATCAGACTGCCCTGATGGGACAGGCCCGCGAACCGGAAGCCGCCATCGAGCACCGCGTCGATGGGCGCCTGCTCCGGCAGAAAACGGTCGTCGTCGGTGGTTTCAGCCATACTGGCCTAAACAACGGCCCCGGCGTTGGGGTCTTCATTCTCCGGATCAGCCTTTGGCGCTTTCGGGCCGGCAGGCTTATCGCCAGCTGAGGGACGCAGCTTGAGGAAGATCAGCACCGGCCCGGCAACGAAGATCGACGAGTAGGTGCCGACCACAACGCCCCAGATCATGGCGGCGGTGAACGAGCGGATGATCTCGCCGCCGAAGATGAACAGGGAGCCCAGCGCGATCAGCGTCGTCACAGAGGTCATGACGGTGCGCGACAGCATCGAGTTGACCGATAGGTCGATCAAATCGTCGATGGCCATCTTCTTGTAGCGCCTAAGGTTCTCGCGAATGCGGTCGTAAACCACCACCGTATCGTTGAGCGAATAGCCGACAATGGTGAGGATGGCGGCGATGGACGAGAGGTTAAACTCCAGCCCCGTCACCGCGAACAGTCCTAAGGTAAGCACCACATCGTGCACGGTCGCGATGATCGCGCCGACGGCGAATTGCCATTCAAAGCGCACCCAAATGTAGACAAGGATCGCGCCCAGCGCGGCCAACACGGCGATGACGCCGGCGAGCGCCAGTTCACCGGACACACGGGGGCCGACCACCTCAAACCGGCGATATTCGATGCCCGTGTCGCCAAGCTCGGCCCGCACGGTATCGACTACCGCCTGCTGGGCGCGGTCACCACCAGGCTGTTGCTCAATGCGGATCAAGACGTCGGTATCATTGCCGAAACTTTGCACCTCAACATCGCCAAATTGCAGCTGGTTGAGCTGGGTGCGGATGCCGCCAACATCGGCGGGGCCATCGGTGGTGCGGATCTCGATCACCGTGCCGCCGCGGAAGTCGATGCCAAGGTTCAGCCCCAGCGCGGCGAAGAGGCCAAGCGAGACCACCATGGCGACGAGGGACAGCGGAAACGCCCAGTTGCGGTACATCATGAACCGCAGCTTCGGCTCAGCGGGCAGATATTTGATCAGCGCGAACGACATAAGCGGTTCCTGGCGTCAAATGGGCAGCGCCGTGGGGCGGCGCGAGCGCACCCACAAGGCGATGAGCAGACGGGTAAGCGTGTAAGCGGTGAAGACGGTGGACACGATGCCGATGGCGAGCGTCACCGCGAAGCCCCGGACCGGACCGGAGCCAAGCTGGAACAGGATCACCGCGGCGATCAGCGTGGTGATGTTCGCATCAAGAATGGTCCGAAGCGCTTCTTTAAAGCCGACATCAATGGCAGCGATGGTCTTGCGGCCCCGCCTCACCTCTTCGCGGATGCGTTCGAAGATCAGCACGTTGGAGTCGACCGCCATCCCGACCGTCAGCACGATGCCGGCAATCCCCGGCAAGGTCAGGGTCGCGCCGAGGATCGACAGCGCGGCGAGGATCAGCGACACGTTGATGATAAGCGCCACATTGGCGAACAGGCCGAACATGCCATAGCTGAGCGCCATAAAGACCAGCACACCGATGGCGCCGATAATGCCCGCGACCTGGCCCGCAGCGATAGAGTCGGCACCAAGGCCCGGGCCCACCGTGCGTTCTTCAACGATCGTGAGATCGGCAGGCAGCGCACCGGCGCGCAAAAGGATCGCCAGATCGTTGGCGCCTTCGGCGCTAAAGCCACCGGAAATCTGGCCCGACCCGCCCAGAATTGGCTCGCGGATCACCGGCGCCGAGATCACCTCGTCATCGAGGACGATTGCAAACGGCCGGCCGACATTTTCGGTGGTCGCTTGGCCAAAGGCCGTGGCGCCCGCCGTGTTGAAGCGGAACTGAACAATCGGCTCTTGGGTTTGTTGATCGAAGCCCGGCTGGGCGTCTGCCAGCTGGTCGCCGGTGATCAGCGCCCGCGATTGCACCAGGTAAGGAATCGGCGGATCGTCAAGCGACATCAGTAGGTCCGTGCCGATGGGGGCCCGCCCGCGCATCGCTTCCTCGGGGCTCATCTCGTCGCTTAGCAGATGGAACGACAGGGCCGCGGTCTGCTGCAGCAGGTCCTTGAGGCGCTGCGGGTCATCAAGGCCCGGCACCTGTACCAGCACTCGGTCCTGGCCCTCGCGCTGGATCGTCGGTTCCGTGGTGCCAAGCTGGTCAATGCGTCGGCGAATAACTTCGATCGACTGCTCAACGGCTTGCGACAGGCGCTGCGTGATGCCGTCATCGGTCAGCGTCAGACGGGTGAGGCCATCCGCGTCGACTTCCACGTCGACATCGGGCGCCTGGCCGCCAAACGACAGCGGATCGACCGGAGTTGCGATGGCATTGAGCAGGGTTTCAGCCTCCTCGAGCCGGTCGAGGTCCCGGATGCGCAGCTGCACCGCCTGCCCCTGCGTGCCGAGGCCCGTGTAGCCGATGCGCTCATCACGCAAGGTCCGGCGCACATCGTCGCGCACGGCTTCGAGCCGATCCTCGACCAAGCTGTCGCGCTCGACCTGCAACAGAAGGTGCGCGCCGCCCTGAAGATCGAGGCCGAGGACGATTTGCTGCTTTGGCAAGAACCCCGGCAGCGACGCCAGATCCTCTTCGTCAAAGGCGTTTGGCAGGGCGAAAACCACGGCTACGATCGCCATGATGACGATCGCCACGATTTTCCAAGGGGCAAAATACAGCATGAAGACCTGCGGATCAGGACCCGGGGCTTAGGGCTTGGGTTGGCTGGGGCGAAGCGCCATCAGCCTTTGTCGTTGGCGGCAACGGGCTCGGCTTTGGTGCGAACATCCTGGATCATCGAGCGCACGAGCCGGACCTTCACGCCTTCAGCAAGCTGGACTTCGATTTCGTTGCTCTCATCGTCGAGCACTTTGGTCACTTTGCCGATCAGCCCGCCGGAGGTGACGATGGTGTCGTTGCGCCGCACATTGGCGATCATCTCGCGGTGCCGCTTCATTTGCTGGCGCTGCGGACGGATGATCAGGAACCACATGATGACGAAAATGAGGATGAACGGCAGGATCGACATCACAAGGCTGCCGCCGCCAGCTGCACCGGCAGCCTGGGCATAAGCGGGGGTTACTAGCATACAACTCTCCTTCGGCAGGGGCCGCTGGTGGCACCCCTAAGTGACCTTTGGGGGATATAGGTGGTCGCAGCGGTCAGCACCACAAGACCCTCGCTGTGGCAACCCTCCGCCCCGGCGCCTCTCCTTGCCGCGCCAACCGTACCGCTTCGCGGCTGATAAGGGTTGGCAACGTCCGGGAGCCCGGTCTAAACGCGCTCTGTCGATTAAGGGTTTCGGTGCGCAAGCTCAAGAGAGTTTGGCGCGCCACGGGCGCTTTCGCCCGGCCGATCCCATCAAAAAGGCGTGCAAAGGGGCCTATGGCGGACCTGACAGCTCTCAAAGGGGAACTTGGCCGCATCGCGGCAGCGCTGGAAGCGATAGCGCCACCAGCCGCGAAGCCGTTCGATCTTGAGGCCGCTGACGCCTTTGTCTGGCACGCAGAAAGCGAAAGCCTCAGCCCTGTTGCGGCCGTTTCGGCGCTGCCGCTCGATCTTCTCAAGGGCATTGAGCGGTCGCGGGATACACTCGTCGAGAACACCCGCCGGTTTGCCAAGGGGTTGCCTGCCAACAACGCGCTTTTGTGGGGCGCGCGCGGTCAGGGTAAGTCGTCGCTCGTCAAAGCCACGCACGGCGCGATCAATGCCGAGGGGGCCGATGGCGGCGCGCTGAGGCTTATCGAGATCCACCGCGAGGATCTCGCCTCGCTTCCGACGCTGATGGGCAAGCTGCGGACAAACGAGACGTATCGCTTCATTTTGTTCTGTGATGACCTGTCGTTCGACGCTGGCGAGACGACGTACAAATCGCTCAAGGCCGCGCTCGAAGGCGGCATCGAAGGCCGCCCTGAAAATGTGCTCTTCTACGCCACGTCCAACCGGCGGCACCTGTTGCCGCGCGACATGATGGACAATGAGAAGGCGACCGCGATCAATC
>JAHCMG010000115.1 GCA_019192585.1 Devosiaceae bacterium MH13 | reverse complement strand
GCGCTCAGGCGATGTGCTCGTGCTGGGCGGGCCGGCGCGGCTCTGCTACCACGGGGTGAGCAAGATCTATCCGGGCACCTCGATGCTGCTCGATGCGCCGGGGCGGATCAATCTGACGCTGCGCCGGGTCACCTGAAGCGTCGTCACAAAAAAAGGTAGGGGGAGGGGCCTATGGCCGATACTGTGTACGAGGTTCGCGACGCGCGCTTTGAGGCGCTGATCAACCGGGCCAATCCGTTGGAGCGGCTGTGGACGGGTGCCGTTTGGTGCGAGGGGCCGGTCTGGTCACCGGCCTGGCAGAGCCTTGTGTGGTCTGACATCCCCAACGATCGCCGCCTGCGCCTCGACACGGTCACCGGCACCGTGGGCGAGATTGCCGCTGGGCTGGGCCGCTACACCAATGGCTCGACCCTCGACCGCGAGGGCCGGATCGTCGCCTGCCAGCACGGCACCCGATCGGTGACGCGGCTCGAGCATGATGGCTCGATGACCATCATCGCCGACCAGTATGAGGGCAAGCGCCTCAACAGCCCAAACGACGTGGTTGTCAAGTCGGATGGAACGGTGTGGTTCACCGATCCGCATTACGGGATCGTCTCGAACCATGAAGGGTTTCAGGCGCCGCTGGAGCAAGACGGACAACATGTTTACCGCGTCGACCTGGATGGCAGCATCACCCGGGTGGCGGACGATTTCGCCTGCCCCAACGGGCTCGCCTTTTCGCGCGATGAAACCGTGCTGTACGTCTCAGATACAGGCGCGACGCACTTTGAAAGCGGCGAGCACCATATTCGCCGGTTTTCGGTGAACGCTGACAACACGCTTGCGGGCGGCTCGGTGTTCGCGGAGTGCGAAGCGGGACTGTTCGACGGCTTCCGGATGGATGTGCAGGACGCCCTGTGGACGAGCGCCTATGATGGGGTGCATTGCTACACCCCAGAAGGCGCGTTGATCGGCAAAGTGCTGGTGCCCGAGAAGGTCGCGAATGTCTGTTTCGGTGGGCCAGACCTGAGCCGGCTTTACATCACCGCCTCAAGCAGCCTTTACGCCATTGACTTGGCGGTTGCCGGCCACTGGACAGGGCCTGTAGCCGGCTAAAGTGCCACGACCTATTGCGGCATTGGCTCGTCGGATGGCGTCATCCAGCCGATCATCGCCCCGTCGGGCTGCATGACCATGGCGATACGGCCAACGCCGGGGACATCGAAAGGTGGGCCCATGATGGTGGCACCGGCGGACTGGGCTTTGGCGACGCGATCATCAACATCGTCGACCGCGATATAGGCCATCCAGGCTGCGGGCACGTCCTTGTATTCATCCTTGCCGGAAATATCGAACAGGCCTGCGACCATCTCGCCGTCCGCCAGAGCACACCAATAGGTGCCGTCCGGCATCGGCATGCCTTCCCAGCTCCAACCCAAAGCGTCGATATAGAAGCGCTTGGCGCCTTCGATGTCGCGGGTCATCAATTCATTCCAGTGAAAATGGCCGTGATGCGTCATGAAAAGGTCTCCTCCACGCCGTGCCGCTCCTTTGTGGGCGGTTCATCAGCGATAAGCAGACGCTAACATGAAGGGCGGGACCGCTCGATTCCGGGAAAACCCGAAAGCGGCCCTATGCGTCTCAAACTGCCCTTACGGGACCGTCGGCGGTTACACCGATTTGTCGAGGGTCTCCCCGTCGCGCGCGCCTGGTGCTGCCGGTGCCGCCTCCGGGGTAGCATCGTGCTTACCCGGTGAAACCGGCGCCACTTTCGGCCCACCTTTTGAGACGCCAACCATGGCGGGCCGCAAAACCCGGTCGCCGATCAAGAAGCCGGGCGCGACGACCTCGGTGACCATGCCGGCGGGCTGGTTGGGGTCAGGCACCTCGAACATGGCTTGGTGCTTGTTGGGGTCGAACTTCTCGCCGCGCGGATCGATGCGGCGGATGCCATTCTTATCGAGAACCGACAGCAGCTCGCGCTCGGTCATCTCGACGCCTTCAAGAAGGTTGCGCCACACATCCGGCGCGCTGGTGCGTTCCTCAGCGTTCACCACGCCGATGGCGCGGGTGAGATTGTCGGACACCGACAGCAAATCGCGGGCAAAGCCGGAGATGGCGAACTTTTTGGCGTCCATGACCTCGCGCGCGGTGCGGCGGCGCAGGTTTTCCATCTCGGCGGCGTCGCGCAGGCGCTGCTCGCGCATTTGCTCAAGCTCATCCTGCAAGGCGCCAATGACGGCGGGAAAATCCGGCTCATCAGATGGCGGCGCTTGCCAGCCGCTGCGTGCTTCGTCCTCACCCATGTCGAGCGCCTCGGCAATCGCCTCTTCGGCGGCTTCGGCGGCTTCGTCCGCATGGATCGCTGCCGCAGCGTCCTCGGCTGCGCGCTGCTCGGCGCTCTTGTCCGCACCACTCATGGTGTACCTCG
>JAHCMG010000114.1 GCA_019192585.1 Devosiaceae bacterium MH13 | reverse complement strand
CCCGGTGACGCGGTAGAGGAGAAGGTCTCGCTGTCAGATCGGTTTGGGCTGTGGCTCGGTTTCCACAACTGCTCGCAGGATGATTACCTGGCGATGATCGACGCCTACCACAGCCATGTCGGCTTGCCGGGCGCGCCAGAGGATTATCACGCCGCGGCGCTGCAATGGTCGACGACGCGCGGCGCGCGGTCTGGGCGCGTCGCCTGGCAGTTCATTCAAGATGCTGCTGGTGCCGCCGGGGTCGCGCTTCGCTGATCCCCGGCTGGTTGCCGTTCTGCTCTAGCCTTGCGGCAGGTAGGGCGACGGGTCGACGGGCGTGGTGCCGCGCCGGATCTCAAAGTGCAGCTGCGGGGTATCGACATCGCCGGTTGAGCCAGCGCGCGCGATGATTTCGCCGCGGCTGACGCGATCGCCACGCTGCACGGTGATGCGGCTGTTGTGGGCATACGCCGTCACATAGCCGCCGCGGTGCTGCACAAGCACCAGGTTGCCAAAGCCGCGCAGCTCATTGCCGGCATAGACCACTTCACCGTCCTCGGCGGCGCGGATCGATGCGCCTTCCGGCACGGCGATGTTGACGCCATCGTTGCGCACGCCATTGGCATGGGTGCCGAAGCTCGACAGGATGCGGCCACGGATCGGCCAGCGGAACTGAAGCGGCGTTTCGGCAGCCGGTTCAGCGGCTTGCGTGCGGCTGGCGACCTGCCGAATGGCGGCGGTTTGCTCCACAGCGGCCGTCTGTTCAGCGACGGGCTGTGGCTGGGTGTAGCTGCGGGCGGCAACGGTCTGGGCCGGCGTCTGCTGAGGCTGGGCGGCCTGGGGCAGAACCGGCGCAGTGGAAGCGACCTGCGTCGCGGGCGCGTTGCCCGAAACCCGAAGGCGCTGGCCGAGGCGGATCGCGCCGGGGTCAGACAGGCCGTTCATCGTCGCGAGCTGATTGACGGTCATGCCGTAGCGCCGTGAGATGTTGTAGGCGGTGTCGCCGGTTGCGACCACATGCACACCAGCTGGCGTCGCAGCGCGCGGCGTTGCGGCAGCGGTCACCTGGGTGGCTGCCGGTGCTGGCGCTCGAGCGGCCAGCGTGGCCGGGCGCGGTGTCGGCGCAGGCACGCGCAGGGTCCGCTGTGCCGGGGCAACCGCCGGCGTGGTCCCGGTTGGGGTCGTGTCGACGGCGGCGATCTGGCCGGTGGCGGCGGTGGAGTAGACCGGGATGACGAGCTGTTGGCCCGCGCGGACCGTACCTGGATCTGAAATGCCGTTTGCATCCTGGATCGCCTGGACCGGCACGCCATAGCGGCGCGAAATCGAGAACAGCGTCTCACCGGGCTGAACCTGGACCCGCGTTCCGCCAACGCCCGACCAGCCCATGGGCCGCGGCGCGGCTGCCGAGGCGGCAGGCAAGGCGGTGGGCGCTGGCGTCACAGCAACAGGTGTTGCCAACGGCTGCGGCGCGAGGGGCTGGGGCGCTGAGACCGATGCCGTGGTCAACGGCTGGGTTTGGATCGGCGCCGGGCGCGCCACCAACGGCTGCGGCTGCGCCTGCATCTGCGGCTGTGCGACATAGGTCGGCTGCGGCTGGATCAGCGTCGAGCGCGGCATCTGTGCGCCAACCAGCGCATTGGGGGTCTGCGCCAGGTGCGCGTTCGGCGCGGACACCGCCTGGCGTGTCGCAGTTTGGTACACTGGCTGCGGCGGCGCCTGATAGACCGGCTGTGGCAGAGGTTGGGGCTGCGCCATGGGCGCTGGCTGCACCGTGCCAACCGAAGCCGTATAGCCCGGCGCGGTGTAGGTGGGTGCCGTGTAGGGGGCGGGCGTTGTGAGCGGCTGGCCGTTAGTTGGCGCGGGCGCTGCGACCACCGGCTGGACCGGGTAACCCTGGGCCTGCTGGGCCGGCTGGCTGTCATCAACGCCAAACAGGCTTAGTCGGTCGGCGTCGGACGAGCATGCTGAAACAAGAAGTGCCGCTGCGGAAACCAGACCGACACGCATGCCAGTTTGACGCGGCAGTCCGCGGAACAAGGTACGCATACTACTAACTCACAACTCGAAAACGAACTGCGGCTAGCAAAACACTATTAATCTTGCCGAAGGCTTAAGCCCGGCCAAGATCTGCGAAGAGGGCTGCATTTTTTGCCCAGCTGACGATGGGGTGCACCGGCACCATGCCCTACAGCGCGCGGGCCAAACCGGGCGTTAGAGGGGCCGCAAACGTGGTGCCGAGCACGCGCGGGTTTTGCAAACCTTGTGGGCTATTTGCAACGCTGATCCAGCGCTGAGGGGCTGTCGCAGCGCCCAGGGGAACGATCAGTTTTCCGTCGGGAACCAGTTGATCGAGCCAAAGCTGCATGGGCTGCTCGACCGACGCGGTGACGATCACAGCATCATAGGGCCCTGCAGGCGGCCAGCCGGCGGTTCCATCAGTCAGGATGATCTCAGCATTGGTGATGCCCTGCTGCTGCACGTTGGCGCGCGCGGTTTCGGTGAGGGTCCGAAAACGCTCTAGGCCGATGACGCGGCGGCACAGCCGCGCCAGGAGTGCCGTCAGGTAGCCAGAGCCAGCACCAATCTCCAGCACGCTCGAGGTTTTGCTCAGCGAGGCCGCCGTCAGGAGCGTCGCGAGGACCGTCGGCGCTTCCATCGTCTGGCCGCAGGCGATGGGGATCAGCCGGTCGGCATAGGCGTCGGACGCATAGGTTTTCGGGGCAAAGGCGTGGCGCGGCGTCGCTTCGAAAGCGCTGAGCACCGCATGATCGGTGACCCCGATCGAACGCAGCTTGAGAACGAGGTTGGCGCGGCGGAGCGTTTCTTCATCCATCGCCGCCGGTCCGTTCGTCACACGCCAGGCGCAACGCCCAATGCGCCAGCGACATCGTCCATCACGCGGCCATGCGTGAGGTCGATCGACAAGGGCGTGACCGACACATAGCCGGCGCGTACGCTGTCGAGGTCGGTCCCCGCGTCCGGCTGCGCGCGCTGGCCTTGGTAGGCGAGCCAATAATAGGGATTGCCGCGCCCATCACTGCGTTTGTCGATGGCAAGGAAGTCAACGTTCCGCCGGCCTTGGCGGGTGACGCGCACGCCCTCAATGGCGTCTGGCGCCCGGTCGGGAAAGTTGATGTTCAGCAGCGTCTCGGCGGGCAGCTTCAACGTGAGAAGCTTGCGGATCAAGTCCGGCGCCAGCGCTTCGGCGGTGGCATAGGGCGGCTGCTTGTCGGGCGCGAACGAGTAAGCTTGCGAGAGCGCAATAGACGGCACCCCAAGAATGGTGCCTTCGATGGCGGCGGCCACGGTGCCCGAATAGGTGATGTCTTCGGCCAGGTTTTGGCCCTTGTTGATGCCCGACAAAAGAAGGTCAGGCACCTGCGGCATCACATGGCGAACCGCCATGAGCACGCAATCGGTCGGCGTGCCGCGTACCGCAAAGCGCCGCTCGCCAACTTCGCGCAAGCGCAGGGGATCGTTGAGCGACATGGAGTGGGCGACGCCGGACTGATCGGTTTCAGGTGCGACGGTCCACACCTCGGCGCCCAATTCGGCAGCGACGGCTTCCAAATGGGCGAGGCCCGGCGCATGGATGCCATCATCGTTGGTGACCAAAATACGCATCAGTTCTCTTCGCCTCCATCGGCCGTTATCAGGCGGGTGCCGCCCATGTAGGGCACCAAGACCTCAGGAATGCGAACACCGCCCTCAGCTGTCTGATAGTTCTCCATCACCGCGATCAGCGCCCTGCCCGTGGCAACGCCCGAGCCGTTGAGCGTGTGCACAAATTGCGGCTTGCCGTCGCCATCGCGGTAGCGGGCGTTCATGCGCCGCGCCTGGAAGTCGCCACACACCGAGCAGCTGGAGATTTCACGGTACCGGCCAGACCCCCCATTTTGCCCCGGCAGCCAGACCTCGATGTCGTAGGTCTTGCGTGCGCCAAAGCCCATGTCACCGGTGCACAGCACCACCGTGCGGGTGTGCAGGCCGAGCGCCGAAAGCACGCCTTCGGCGCAGCCTGTCATCCGCTCCAGCTCGGCAAGGCTCTCATCGGGATGGGTGATCGAGACCATCTCGGCTTTGTAGAATTGGTGCTGGCGCAGATAGCCCTTGGTGTCGCGGCCCGCGGAACCCGCTTCGCCCCGGAAGCAAGGGGTCAGCGCGGCAAAGCGCAGCGGCAATGTGCTCTCATCGAGAATGTCTTCACGCACCAGGTTGGTCAGCGGGACCTCGGCGGTGGGAACCAGCCATAGGTTCGAGGCCGTGCCATCAGCTTCTTCATGCTTGGTGGTGCGGAACTGATCGTCGGCAAATTTGGGCAGCTGGCCCGTGCCGAACAGCGCTGCGTCGCGCACCAGCAGGGGCGGCGCCACCTCCTGGTAGCCATTGTTGCGCGTGTGATGGTCGATCATGAACTGGCCGAGCGCCCGTTCAAGGCGGGCCAACGCGCCCTTCATGACGCAAAAGCGCGAGCCCGAGAGCTTGGCCGCGGTTTCGAAATCCATGAGGCCCATGGCTTCGCCGAGCTCAAAATGCTCCTTGGGGGTGAACGCCAGCGACGGCTTCTGCCCGCCAAGGCGGACTTCCACATTGTCGTCCTCGTCGGCGCCAAGCGGCACATCGTCGAGCGGGATGTTCGGCAGACCTGCCAACAAGGTTTCGAGCGCCTCGGTGAGGCGCCGCTCTTCGTCTTCGCCGGTTTGGATGAAGGCCTTGTGGGTCGCCACCTCGTCGATCAGCCGCTGCGCTTCGGCCTCGTCGCCGCTGGCTTTGGCCTTGCCGATGGCCTTAGAGGCAAGGTTGCGGGCGTTCTGCGCGTCTTGCAGCTTTTGCAGATGCTCGCGCCGCGCCTCGTCGGCGGCGAGAACCTCAGACGATGCCGGCTCGGCCCCACGGCTTTTGAGCGCGCGGTCGAGCGCGTCGGGGTCTTGGCGAATGAAACGAATATCGAGCATAGGTCAGCACCGGCAAAAGGCGGCGCGCTGCGACTTGGGGCGGGTTTGGAGCGAGAGCGCCCTTAGGAGGACGCCGCCGCCGCATTGTCAGGATCGTCGCCGTCTAGGGCGGCGCGCCGCTCGGCCTGACGCCGCTCTACGAGTCGCACGCACCAGATGCTGGCCTCGTAAAGAAGCAAGGTAGGCACTGCAAGACCAACCTGTGAGATCGGGTCCGGCGGCGTGAGGAACGCGGCAGCCAGGAAGGTCGCGACGATGGCGTATTTGCGCTTCTTCGCGAGCCCGTCGGCAGTGACCACGCCCATGCGGCCCAGAAGCGTGAGCACGATGGGCAGCTGGAAGACCAGACCAAACGCGAAGATCAGCGTCATGATCAGACTGAGATACTCGCTAGTCCGCGCCATCAGCTGGATGGACGCCTGTCCATCACCCCCCTGCTGCTCAAACGACAGGAAGAAGGTCAGCGCCAGCGGCATCACGACGAAGTAAACCAGCGCCGCGCCGATCACGAACAGGATCGGGGTCGCAACCAGATAGGGAATGAAGGCCGAGCGCTCGTGTTTGTAGAGGCCCGGCGCCATGAACATGTAGATTTGGCTGGCGATCACCGGGAACGAGATGAACAGCGCGCCAAACAGCGCAATGCGCAGCTGGGTGAAGAAATATTCCTGCGGCGCGGTGAAGATCAGCTCCAGGTTGGAGGCTTCGCCCTGGGCCCGATCAAACGGCACGAGCAGGATGTTGAAAATGGGATCGGCGACGAAGTAGCAGCCGATGAACGTCACAACGAGCGCGATGACGGTGTAGAGAAGCCTCTGGCGTAGCTCGATCAGGTGGTCGATCAGCGGCGCGCGGGACTTCTCGACCTCATCTTCGGGCTCAGCACCCAGCGCCGCGTCGAGATCATCATCCAGCGGATCATCATCGGGCGGCGGCGCAGAAGCACCCGGCGTCAGCTTCATTGGGTCGCCGACATTTGCAGTGTTTGGCGTCCCCGTCTCTGGAGCCGTCTCCGGAACCGCCTTGGGATTGGCTTTGGGGTTCGGCTTGGGGTTCATGCTGGCCGCACCAGGCTTGCCTGCGCCCGGCGCTGCTTTTGGCTTGGCGCGCGGTGCGTCTTCCCCGGGATCGGGTTTCTCAGCCATCCGATGATCCCGCAGATGAGGCAGCCGAAGCAGGCGCTGAAGCGGTTGATGCAGCGGGCGCTTTCGCTGGCGCCGCTGTGCTGGCTTTGGGCGCCGAGGCGGCCGCATCGCTGGCCTTGGTCGCGGCGTGCGCCTCTGCCTTCACCTCGCCCACGGCGTCTTTGACGCTGTCGCCAACATCGGTCAACGGCTTGAGTTCCTTGGCGATTGTGCTGCGGATCTGCCGCGCGGGGTTGAGCGAACGGACGTCATCAATCGTCTTTTTGACGTCATCAAGCTCGGCTTCTTTCAACGCGTCGTTGAACTGGCGCTGCACCTGGGAGGACATCTGGCGGGCCTGCTTCACGAAGCGGCCGATGGCGCGCAGCATGCCGGGCAGCTCGCGTGGGCCGACCACGAGGATCGCCACCGCAGCAACGACCATAAGCTCCACGCCGCCAATGTCGAACATGCCTACACCATCTCACGCAACACGGTGCACTATCGCGTCCGCATCATCGGTGCGGGCGCGCGTGCGCGTGCACAGCCATAAAGGCTAGCTTTGCTTGGTTTCTTCAGCCGTCGTGGTGCTCGGGGTCACCGTCTCGTCGGCAGCATGCTCGATAGTGCGCGCTTCGGGCTTTTCTTCATCGGCGAGGCCGGTCTTGAAGCTTTTGATGCCCTTGGCAAGGTCGCCCATGAACTCCGAGATTTTGCCGCGGCCGAACAGCAGCACAATCAAAAGCACCACAAGCAGAATTTGCATCCAACCTGGAACCATGTCGTCTCTCCCTGGGCGCCTTTGGGCGCCTGTGTCTCTGCCGCGTTCGCCTCGCGATCGGCGGCTTTGCAATCTTCCGTGTTTCTTCGCCCGCGTGGGTGTGGACGTCAAGCGCGGCAACGGGGCCGTTCGCCCCTAAAGCGCCACCGCCCAACCACGCTCCAGCATTCTGCTATCGCAACCTATGTATGATCTGATGGTGTTTTTTCAAACACCAAGACGCTCTCACGGTGAACGCTGAGCCAGACCGTCTGATCGACGTGGAACCGGTCCACTTGGGCCGTCCGCGCATAGACGGGGCGCTCGTAGCCAGGAACGGCGAGCCGCAGCAGGTCCCCCTCGCCCAGAAACTGCACCGATTGTACGCGTGCCGGCGTTGCGGCCCCACCGGCGGCTTCCTCCTCAACGATGAGGCCGCTTTGGCGGACGCCCACAAGCGCGGACGCGCCCTCTTCCAAGCCCGGCGTGGCTATCGCGCCAAGCGGCGTCTGCACCCGGCTGCCGACAACTGGGCCTTCGAACTCGTTGAAATCGTGGAAAAACCGGGCGGCGAATAAGTCCGCCGGCGCATCATAGAAACTGCGCGCGTGCCCGTCCTGGACCACTTTGCCGCCGCGCATCAACACAATGCGGTCGGCGATCCGCAGCGCTTCATCGGGGTCATGGGTGACGACGATGGTGGTGGCGCGCATCTCGCGCAAAATCGCCAAGGTTTCGTCACGCACCCGGTCTCGGGTGCGCCGATCAAGGCCCGAGAAGGGCTCGTCCATTAGCATCACGCGGGGCCGTGGCGCCATCGCCCGGGCCAGGGCCGCGCGCTGCTGCATGCCACCCGACAGCATGTGCGGATAGTCAGAACCCACGTGCAGAAGGCCGACCCGGCGGAGCGCGCGCTCGACCTCTTTGTCGGCATCCTCGGCGCTCAGCCGCGTCAATCCGAAGCGGACGTTCTGCGCGATGGTCAAATGCGGGAACAGGGCAAAGTCTTGGAACATCAGCCCGACTTCCCGCTTTTCGGGCGGAACAAGCACTGACGGGCCGGCGACAACGCGTTGATCGAGCTTGATGGTGCCCTCGGTGGGCTGCTCAACACCCGCCAGCAGGCGCAGAAGGGTGGTCTTGCCGCAGCCTGAATGGCCTAGAAGGCAGACAATTTCGCCCGGCTCGATGGTCAGCGACACGCCGCGCACGGCGGGCGTTTCACCATACTGGTGGTGGACGTCCGTGATGCTGACCGCGGTCGCAACGCTGGCCGGTTGCGTTCCCGGTGTTCCCCACTCGGCGAGGAACCCATCCACTTGAGCGACTTTCTGGTCCATCAGCTGCGCTCTGAACCGTCTGGCGCGGGTTCAGTCTCGGCGCCGTCTGGCGCGGGTTCAGTCTCGGCGCCGTCTTGCGCCGCTTCGCCATCTTGAGCCTCATCGGCTGGCCATAACGCCATGGCAGCGCGTTCGGCCTCGGCATCTTCCTCGTCGATCGGGTCTTCGTCCGCAGGATCGGCAGACGGGTTCAGGCCTGGCAGCATCGGCGCGGACGTGTCGGAGACATCCAACAGCCCTGCCCCACGCAGTTCATCAAGGCCCGGAAGATCGCCGATGGAGCCGAGTGTGAAATGATCGAGGAAGGACGGCGTCGTCCCGTAGGTGACCGGCCGTCCGGGCGTGCGGCGGCGGCCGCGCATGCGTACCCAGCCGGTTTCGAGCAACACGTCGAGCGTGCCCTTGGAGGCGGCAACGCCTCGGATTTCCTCGATCTCCGCGCGGGTGACGGGCTGGTGGTAGGCGATGATCGCCAAGGTTTCGAGCGCCGCCCGGCTGAGCTTGCGCGGCTCGCGGGCTTGCTCCTCAAACAGCCATTCTAGGTCTTCGGCGGTGCGCAGGGCATAGCCGCCGGCGACGGCCATCAGCGTCACGCCGCCGGTTTGGTAGCGTTCTTCAAGCGCGGAGAGCGCGTCTTGAGCGTGCGCGCCGGCGTAAGTCTCCAGCGTGGCCAACGACACGGCCGACTCGCTGGCAAACAAAATGGCTTCGACAATCCGTATCGCATCTTCGGGGGACACATCTGGCAAAACCCGTTTATCGGCGGCTTGGGGCGCTTCCTCCACCGCGGGGACCTGTTCGCCGTCTGGGGTGACCAGCGACAATTGTGGCGCCTCGCCGACAGAGCCCGTCGGCTCTTCGCTGTCCTGCCTGCTTGGAGTGGTGTCGCCAGAATCGCTCATGGTGCCATCACAAAGCCCTAGGGCGCGTCCCGATCGTTATGGTCGTCAGCGCCCTCGCCTGGCTCATCGCTGCCACCTTGCTTGGCGGCGCGGAGCATCAGGTCGCCTTCTGGCCCATCCTGGCGCAGCAGCGCTTGGCCTTCCCTGACAAGCTCAAGGCTTGCAGCAAAGGCGGAGGCCCGCATACCCGCCCGCCTCTTGTGGCCTGGCGTACCGCGTTCCATCAGCGCGGCTTGGGCGGCCAACACCACGTCAAACGGTGTCCACTCGGCTAGCGCCCCCAAAGAACGCTCAACAAGCGCGCGGGCGTCGGCGAGCGACCACACATCGCGCCGCGCCATGGTCAGACGCTGGTTGAGCCGGCGGCCCTGGATGCTGGCATAGGCCTCGAGCAGATCGTAGAGCTCAGCTGTGTGCGTCGGCTGTCCGAGCACGCCGAGGGGCTGCGGCGCGCCCGTTGCGAACAGATTGGTGCCCAGTTGCGGCTGGCGCCATAGCTTGTCTGACGCTTGGCGAACAGCATCGAGCCGGCGCAATTGGCGGGCAAGCGCGTCTGCCATCGCCTGGGGGTCGGGCTCGTCATCTTCTGGCGGGTCGGGCAGCAGCAGGCGCGATTTGAGATAGGCAAGCCAAGCGGCCATCACCAAATAGTCCGCCGCAAGCTCCAAGCGTTGCGCGCGCGCCTCTTCGATGAACTCGGCATACTGATCGACGAGCGCGACGATGGAGATGTGGGCAAGGTCCACCTTTTGCGTGCGCGCCATCGCCAGCAGCAGATCGATCGGCCCTTCAAACCCTTGAATGTCGACGACAAAGGCCTCTTCCAGCGCGACCGGATGGCCCGCAAGGTCTGTTGCGGACTGCGGGTCGGCGGTGGTGGATGGCGAGGTGTCCATCAAGGGGCCTTCGTTGCGGGATGGGGCGCTCGCGCCTGCGCGCAAAGCGGTAGGGCTTGGCTAGCATGCCACGCGGGGCGTGCAAATGGGCGCGCTTCGGCCGTTGAGTACTTCAAAACCGCTTGGGGACGGGTTCAGACGTGCGTCACCCGGGTGGGATCGAGCATGCCCAGATCATCGCCGACATCGTGCTGCGCGAGCAGGGTTTCAAGGCGGTCGTTCATCAGCGCCCGATCAACGGTCTGCCGGCCGCGCCGCGCCAGAGCGATGGCGCAACGTTCGGCGCTCCGCCCCACAAGCTCTGGGATCACCCCATCGAGCGCTTCCATCTCGGCGCGCGTGCCGTTGCAATGCAGAACGAGATCGCAGCCCGCTTCAAGCGCCTGCGACGCGCGCTCGGCAACCGAGCCGGACAAAGCGCCCATGGACAGGTCGTCGGTCAGAAGCGCGCCTTGAAAGCCGATCTCCTTGCGCACCAGATCGACAGCGGCACGCGACAATGTGACCGGTACCGTGGCATCGACCGCATCGAAGACCAAATGGCCCGTCATGCCCATCGGCGCGTTGCGCAGGGCTTTGAAGGGGGCAAAGTCGGTGACGTTAAGCGTGTCGCGATCCGCGGTGATCCGCGGCAACAGCTCGTGGCTGTCCTCCCGCGCCCTGCCGTGGCCGAGCAGGTGCTTGATGACCGGAACAACGCCAGCTTCAAGATAAGCGTCGTGGACGGCGCTCGCCATCGTCGCCACCACCTCCGGGTCGCCATGATAGGCGCGGTTCCCGATAGCGTTTGTGGCGCCGGCGACGCGCAAATCGAGCACCGGGGCGCAATTGACGTCGATCCCGACCTCAAGAAGATCATCGGCGATCATCCAGGTGGCGATTTGCGCCGCTTCGACCCCTGCCCCGGGGCTTGCCGCTTCCATCGAGCCTAGACGGCCCGCCGATGGGTAGCGGCGCCAGTGCGGCGGCTTAAGGCGCTGAACGCGGCCGCCCTCTTGGTCCACAAGAACCGGCGCGTGCCAGCCGAGCGTGTCGCGGATCGATGCCGTTAGATCGCGAACCTGGCCGGGCGAATCGACATTGCGGGCAAACAGGATGACGCCCCAGGGACGCATGGAGCCCAGAAAATCGCGCTCGAAACTGCTCATCTGCAGGCCGGCAAGACCGCAAATGAAGGCGCGCGTGCCAAACTTTGGAAGATCGTGCAGCGACCGACCGGGCACGCGGCTGATGGTTTGGCTCATGCTCGCATTTCCTGTTCGCCGCGACTTGGTGCTGGCGGGCAAGGCCTACTGGCGCTGGACGAAACAGTCGCCGCCGGCAGACTGGTAGCGCTGGCAAAGCTCATCGGCTTGCGAGCGGTCCATCGGCCCCACCCGGACCCGGTGGAAGATGCCACGGTCGCCAAGGTCAACCTCCTGGATATTGGGGGAGTACGCCCCAAGAATGGTGCCAAAACGGCCCTGAAGGTTGCTGAAGGTTGCGTTCGCCTGCTCACGCGACCGCAGGCTTGCGAGCTGAACCACGAAGTCGCCGCTCGTCACCACCTGCGCGGCGGCGGCCTGCTCAGTTGCCGCGGGCGCTTGGGCCTGCGGCAGCTGGGTTTGCGGCAGCTGGGCCTGAGGCGCTTGCACAGGCTGGGTTTGCACCGGCTGGGTCTGAGCCGGGGTGCCGAGTTGCACGGGCGCCGCCGTCTGCGCTGCTGGCGCCGCCGGGGCGGTGGCCACCTGCGTGCCGGTCAGGCCGGCCGGGCGGGCAACCGGGACGGGCGGCAAAACGGACGGCGTGCCAAGCGCGGTGGGTGCCTGGGTCTGCGCGGCCGGAAGCTCAACGGCCGGCACCTGGCTATCTGCAACTTGGCCGTCTGTGCCGGGACCAACAGCGATGGTCTGAACAGGCCGCGTGGAGACGACTTCGGATGTCACCTCCCCGGCAAGTGCATCGAGCGCGTCATCGGCGGAGGCGAGCGCATCGCGGGCCGTGGCAGACACCGCCTGTGCCGTCTCTTCAACCACTTGGGTTGCTGCATCGGCTGCATCGGTCGCCTCTTGGGTGGCTGCATCGGCTTCTTCGGTGACGTTCACCACCGTGCCATCGGCCAGAACCGTCACCGTGCGCACCGGGCGCGCCGCCGTTGAGCCAGGCGGGATGGGCGCGATCTCGGCGGAAGGGATGGTGGGCTCCACACGTGCGGCCAGCGCATCTTCACCGGGCGCCGGCAGAACGATGCGGGGCGTCCCTTCAGCAGTTGTTTCGTCACCTTCAAGGTTGCTGAAGACCGTGTCGCCCGGCTGCGCGGGACGGGCCTCCGCGTCGACCGGCTGGTCGACTTTGATCTCGCCATCATCTGCCGCGATGAGCTCGGGGGCGCCACTGTCGCCGCCATCTCCGCGCACCAACCCAAAGGCCACAACGCCAGCCAGCGCGACGAGCGCCACGCCAGCGAGCGCGAAGACGAGGCCACGGCCGCCTTTGCTTTCAGCGGGCTGCGGTTCTTCCACATAGGGCGGGTTTTCAGACACCGGATCGAGCGGCGGGACGCCCGGGTCCAAGGCCGGATCATCGACCAGATTGCCAAAGTCAGGCTCGAAGTCGAAAGGCTGTTCTGCCGGTGGTTGCGCCGGGGCAGCAGGTGCAGCTTGAGCCGCTGGTGCGGGCGCGGCAGGCGAAGCAGGGGCAGCCTTCGGTGCGGCGGAAGCCGCGGCACTGGTGACAGCCCCCGCAGCCAACAGGCCGGGATCAAGCATGCCGGACGGTTGGCTCGGCGGGCGCGCATTGGCGTCCTCGGCCGCGAGCTCGTCCATCGCGGCCAGAAGGTCGTCTTCGGTCAACTCAGGAGCAGCAGGTGGCTGCGGTGTGGGAGCCGGGGCCGGCTCAACCACGGGAGCAGGCTGGGGGGCTGCCGCTACCGGCGCACTGGCTGGAGTGCTCGTTGATGTGCTTGGCGCAGCCGCCAGATCACCGAAATCGAGATCGGCCAGCAGATCATCTTCTTCAACCGCCCGCACCGGCTCGGGCAGCGCGGCACCGAGATCGGCAATCTCGGCTTCCAAGTCGGCCAGATCGACGGGGTCATCATCCAAGAAGCCGTCATCGGCGAGCGCATCATCGATGACAGGGTCACCGGTCAGAAGGCTCTCGTCGGTAACCCGCGATGCTGTGACGGGCGCCGCAGGCTCTGGCGCCAAAGCGGTGCCGCGCGTTGCGGCTTCAAATTCAAGCTCGGGCCAGCCCTCGCCTCCACCAGATGGCGATTGATCGTTCGCGGCGTCATAGCCAGCAGGCGGTTGAAGCCCCGCAGCACCCATCAGGCGCGCAAGCTCATCAAGTGGATCGTCAGATGCCGGGCCCGCCGCATCATCGGGGGGCCTCTTAGGCGGATTGTCGTCGCCAGTGTTGGCCATACTGTTTGCCCCTGTCAGTCGGCTCGCACTCTACACCAGACCAAATGGCGGGAATGAGGCACTCCCAGCACCAGGGTTTGGCAAGCGGTACAAGGTCTCCCAGCCGCTTGTTAACGCATCTGTTCAGGTGCTCCCACACCCAGAACGGCAAGGCCGCGCCTTAAAGTCTGCGCCAAAGCATGCACCAGGACCATCCGCGCTAGCGTCGATTTTCGGTCGTCACGGTTAACAAAGCGTAAGTGCTCCTCGGCCTTCCCGCGGTTCCAGTGTGCGTGAAGGGCGCTGGCAAGGTCGTGCAAGAAGAAGGCAACACGGTGCGGTTCCTGCTGCGACGCGGCGGCCGCCAAGGTTTTGGGCCAAGCGGCCATCTGACGGATCAGCGCAAGTTCGCCCTCATCCGACAGCGCGCTGAGATCGGCTTGAGCTAAGGCGTCGGCATCGAGCGCTAGGTCGGGCATTTCGGTCGCCGCGAGCCGCAGGACAGAGGCGCAGCGGGCATGCGCGTACTGCACATAGAAGACCGGGTTGTCCTTCGACTGCTCGGTGACCTTGTCGAAGTCAAAGTCCAGCTGCGCGTCGCTCTTGCGGTAGAGCATCATGAAGCGAACGGCGTCGCGGCCGACTTCGTCAACCACCTCGCGCAGGGTGACGAAGTCGCCGGAACGCTTCGACATGCGCACCGGTTCGCCGGCCCGGAACAGTTTGACCAACTGGCAAAGCCGGATCTCAAGGGATG
>JAHCMG010000113.1 GCA_019192585.1 Devosiaceae bacterium MH13 | reverse complement strand
ATCGGCGACACGCTGACAGAGGGTGAGACGCTGGCGTTCCGGGGCGTGCCGAGCTTCGCGCCGGAGATCTTGCGGCGTGTGCGTCTTGATGACCCGATGAAGGCGAAGAAGCTCAAAGAGGCTATGCAGCAGCTCGCCGAAGAGGGCGTCACCCAGGTGTTTACACCCGTCGATGGGTCGCCGGTCTTGGTGGGCGTTGTCGGTGGCTTACAGCTCGATGTGCTCAAAGATCGGCTGATGGTCGAGTACAAGCTGCCCGTCGATTTTGAGCCCGCCCGCTTTGCGCTGGCGCGCTGGTTCGCCTGCCCCGACGCTGCCGAGATGAAAAAGTTCGAGGCCCGGCATCGGGCATCGCTGGCGACCGATCTTGATGGATCGCTGGTCTTCTTGGCCGCCTCGGAATTCGATCTGAGCTACGAGCGCGACCGCTTCCCCGGCGTGCAGTTCTTTGACATCAAAGACTATCAGCGCGAGGGGCTTGCGGCCTAACGCAAGCGGCATGGGGGCGGCAGTTTGCCTTGCCAAAGGGTAAACGCCAGCCCGCTGCCGCTGGCCCACACTGGGGCAATCACTTAACCGTTTCTTGTGCCTGAAGGCCTAACTCTACCCCGCGCGACACGTGGTCAGAGTTTTGAGTGGCATGAAGCGTTTGGATGGCGCCCCTAAGTCGATCGAGCCCGATTGGGTCTGGGCGGACGCCTACCGGCGTGCCGTTGAAAGCCATTCGATCGTCTCCATTACCAATCGGCGCGGTGTTATCATTTACGCCAACGACCGGTTCGTAGAGATCAGCGGCTACAGCCGCGATGAGTTGGTCGGCGCGGACCATTCGATCCTCAATTCCGGCCACCATGACGCCTTCTTCTTTAAGCGCCTTTGGCAGACCATCGCGTCGGGCAAGAATTGGACCGGTGAGATTTGCAATCGCGCGAAGGATGGTTCCCACTACTGGGTCCATACGGACATCGTGCCTCTGTCCGGCACCGATGAGACGATTGATGGGTACATTTCGGTTCGGCGCGATATCACCGCACGCAAACGCACAGAGCGCGAACTGCGGCGCAGCGAAGCGTTTTTGCGCCATGTGGCCGATGTATCGGGCGTGGGCGGCTGGGCGCTCGATCTGCAGCGCCAGGAGCTGTACTGGTCCAAGCACACCAAGCTGATCCATGAAGTCGAGCCGGACTATAAGCCGGAGCTTGCCACGGCGATTGACTTCTATGCGCCCGAGGCGCGCGCGGCGATCAACCACGCCGTTGAGACGGCCATCGACACGGGCGAGAGCTGGGACCTTGAACTGCCGCTGATCACAGCCAAGGGCAATCAAATCTGGGTCCGTGCGGTTGGCCAGCCGCTCATCGAGAGCGGCCAGACGGTGTCACTGATCGGCGCGTTCCAGAACATCACAGACCGCAAGGTGGCCGAGGATGTGCTGCGCGATGAAGTCGCGAGCCGGCACTCCGCCGAGCAGCTCCTACGCGATGTGCTTGAGACGATCCCCGACGCGGTTGCCGCTTACGACAAGGAAGATCGCCTGATCGTCTGCAACAGCGGGTATCTTGAGACCTACGCCGCCTCGCGCGATGCGATCCGGCCCGGCGCGACGTTTGAGAGCATTTTGCGCCACGGGCTTGCGCGCGGCCAATATGCCGATGTTGGCGCCGACCCCGAAGCGCAAGAAGCCTGGTTACGTGATCGGCTCGCGCAGCACCGCGAGCCGCCCGACCAGGTTGTTCAACGGTTGCGCGATGGCACATGGCTTCAGATCCGCGAGCACAAGTCGGGCACAGGCGCGACGGTGGGCGTGCGCACCGATGTGACCAGCATCAAGCGGGCCGAAACGCAGCTTCGCCGCTATGCCGAGGAAGATCGGCTGACCCAGCTGATGAACAGGGCGCGTTTCAGCGCGGACCTTGATGCGCTTTTGATGCGCGGGCTCGAGCCCGACACCTCGCAATACAGCTGCCTGGCACTGTTCGACATCGACCATTTCAAGCCGATCAACGACGCCTATGGCCATGATGCCGGCGATGAGGTGCTTAAGGCTGTCGGCAGCCGTGTGCGGACCATTCTTGGCCCGCAGGACTTTGCCGCGCGGCTGGGCGGCGACGAATTTGTGTTTGTCTTGCAGGGCTACCCGTCCCAAGCGGTGTGCGAGGCGCGCGTCGCGGCTTTATTCGCGGCGATGGAAGAGCCCATTGCCGCCGGCCCCACCACGGTGTCGGTGACGCTGTCTCTGGGCCTTACCAAGCTTCGTGGCATGGGCCAGACCACGCGCATGGCCCTCAAAGAGGCGGACCGCGCGCAATACCGCGCCAAAGAGGGCGGCAGGGCGCACTGGCGGTGGTATGAAGAGGCTGACCGGCTCGCCGAGGAGCGCGATGAGCGGCTGCGGCGGCAGCTTGGCTCGGCGCTGACGGCACGCGACGGCGTGACCTTCGCTCTGCAGCCCATTCGCTCGACCGCCGATGGCGGCATGATTGGATTTTCCGGCGAGATGGCCTGGCGCCATGATGGCACTGATCTCGATACGCGAGCGCTCCTCGCGCTCGGTGCCCGCGCCAACCTGACCGGCGACTTGTGCACGCGGAAGCTTGATGTGCTGCTCGGTCAGATCGGCGCGCACCAGGCCCGTGGGATTGCCTGCGGGCTGATCTGGCTGACGATGAGTGCCGAGCAGCTTCGGCTCGGCAAACTCGCGAGCAAACTGCTGGCCCGCGCCTCGGCCAATCATATCGATGTGTCAAAGCTGATCATCGCGGTTGAAGAGAGCGCGTTTTTGGAGCGCTCATCGTCCGCTGTTGAAAGCGCGCTGAAGACGATCGGCGATGCGGGCATGGCCCTCGGGATCGATGGCTTCGGTTCGGCTGGTGTCTCGCTGGGCGTTCTCAAACAGCTCGGCGTGCGGGCGGTGCGGATCTCGCCGTCGCGCCTAGCCAACGGGCTTTCAGGGTCCGATGAGAGCGGTGCCGCGCACCGACAGGTGGTGGCGGCCGCGGTTGCCGCAGCCCAAGCGATGGACATCGCGGTGTTCTGCGCGGACTTAAGCACATGCGAAGAGGCCGACATGGTCAGTGCGCTGGGCGTGACCGGCCTTCAGGGGCCCTGTCATCGGCCAACCACTTGCCGATCAAGACCTAACCGCGTTTCTCAGCCGCGAAGCTGCCGCCAGGCTCGCCAGCATGGGGCGGGCGATGCGTGACGCACCGAAGGCCGATGGCGAGAGCGGCGGCTCCGATCAAGGTGCGGGCAAGAAGCCCCCGAGCGACGATTTCCTCGCCACAGGCTAACGCCGCTCAGAGCGGTCGCTGGCCTAACGCATCCGCGCTTCGGCAGCCTTCAGCGTGTTGCCCATCAACATAGCGATGGTCATCGGCCCAACGCCGCCAGGGACCGGCGTGATCGCGCCCGCGATCGGGGCCACGGCCTCAAAATCCACATCACCGACCAGATTGCTGGTGCCAAGGTTCACGTCTTCGATGCGGTTGATCCCGACGTCGATCACGGTCGCGCCGGGCTTGACCCAATCGCGGCCAACAAGCTGAGGACGGCCAACCGCCGCCACAAGAATATCGGCCGCGCGGCTGACCGAGGCGATGTCCGGCGTGCGGCTGTGGGCGATGGTGACAGTGGCGTTCGCGGCCAACAGGAGTTGGGCAATCGGGCGGCCAACAATGGTCGAGCGCCCGATCACAACGGCCGAAAGGCCAGAGAGATCGGCGCCGTGCACGCGGCGGATCATGTGCATGATCCCGGCAGGCGTGCAGGGCAGCAGTGGTGTATCGACATCACCGGAAGCCAGAAGCCCGGCATTGACGGGGTGGAACCCATCGACATCCTTCGTCGGATCGATCGCGCGGAGCACTGCATCCGCTCCGATCTGCGGCGGCAGCGGCAACTGGACCAGAATGCCGTCTACGCCAGGATCGGCATTGAGCTGATCGACCAGCGCCATCAGCTCAGGCTGCGCGACATCGGCGCTGAGCCGGTGGGTTTGCGATGCGAAGCCGCACTTGGCCGCCATGCGGCCTTTGTTGCGGACATAGACCTGGCTTGCCGGGTCCTCGCCCACCAGAACGACCGACAGGCCGGGCTGCCGGCCATGCGTCTGGGCGAAGGTTGCCGAAACTTGCGCAACGGCATCGGTGACGTCGCGCGCGATGGCTTTGCCATCGAGAATGCTGGTTTTGTGCATGCTGGCGGTCTGGGCGGTCACGTGTCGCTCTCCAAGGGTTAGGCGTCTGGCGCTGACAGGTAGGCCACGAGCCCGGCGGTTGAGCTGTCGAGCCCTTCAGTGCGCGTGGTGTCGCTTAGGGCCGGGGTTACCGCTTTGGCGAGCGCCTTGCCCAGTTCCACACCCCATTGATCGTAGGCGTTGATGCCCCAGATGACGCTCTCAACGAAGACTTTGTGCTCGTAAAGCGCGATCAATTTGCCGAGCGTTTCGGGGTCGAGCTGATCATAAACCAGCGTGGTTGATGGGCGGTCGCCGGCAAAGGTGCGGTGCGGCGCGAGACGATCGATGGTCTGTTCGTCGGCGCCATCCGCCGCCATCTGCGCGCGCGCCTCTTCTTCGGTGCGCCCGAAGGCCAGGGCCTGGGTCTGCGCCAGAGCGTTCGCCATCAAATGGCGGTGATGCTCGGCCCCGCGACCGGGCAGCAGTTCACCCACCGACCGGCGGCCGACAAGCACGTCCATTGCGATGATGTCCGAACCCTGGTGACACAACTGGAAAAAGGAGTGCTGGGCGTTGGTGCCCGGTTCGCCAAAGACGATCATGCCCGTCGGATCGAGCACCGGGCGGCCATCGGTCATGGTGCTCTTGCCGTTCGATTCCATATCGAGCTGCTGCAGGTAGGCGGGGAAGCGCGCAAGCCGCTCCTCATAGGGGATGACGGCATGGGCGGTCAGGCCCATCGCGTTGCGCCGCCAAATGCCGATAAGGCCCAAAAGGACCGGAAGGTTCTCCTCCAACGGGGCTGCGGCAAAATGCGCGTCAATGGCGTGAGCGCCCTGGAGGAAGGCTTCGAAGCGCTCCGGACCGATGGCGATGGCAACGGGCAACCCGATGGACGACCACACGGAGTAGCGGCCGCCGACATAGTCCCAAAAGCCGAACACCCGGTCCGCGCCAATGCCAAAAGCCGCGGTGGCTTCACGGTTGGTCGAAAGGGCAGCGAGGTGCGTGCCGGCCGCGTCACCAAGGGCCACTTCAAGCCAGGCGCGCGCCGTGCGGGCGTTGGTGAGGGTCTCAAGCGTTGTGAAGGTTTTTGAAGCAACCAGAACAAGCGTGCGTTTCGGGTCGAGCGCCGCGAGCGTGTCCATGGCGTCGGCGCCGTCGACATTGGCGATGAAGTGCACGGTCGGTCCGTCGCAAAAGGGGCGCAACGCCCGCACCGCCATGGCTGGGCCAAGGTCGGACCCGCCAATGCCGATATTAACGACATCGGTGAAGGGCTCGCCACTTGCGGAGGCCGCATCGCCGCTTCGAACCCTCGCTGCAAAGGCCAGAAACCTTTGTTTTTCTTCGTCTATTTCCGCACGCACCTGCTCGGGCGCCCAGCTGCCGCCGCGCAAGGCAGTGTGCAGTACGGCGCGCCCTTCGGTGGCGTTGATGGGTTCACCGGCCAGTTGTGCATCGCGCGCTTGGGCAACGCCACGCGCCTCGGCCAGGGCAAGAAGCGCCTGCCAGGCGTCGGCGTCGATCTTCTCTTTTGAGAAATCGATCAGAAGCCCCGCCGCCTGCACGCTGAAACGGTCGAACCGGGCGCTGTCTTGGGCAAACAAAGCACGCAAGTCGCTCGCCTTGAGCCTTTGCGCATGCGGGTGCAGCACATCTGAGATCGCGCGCGTGGGGACGGTTGTCATCGCAGAACCATCAGTTGGGGTTTGGATGGCTATGTTTCACGCAGCACCCATGGCCACAACCCCCCATTGGTTCCGCCGCAGTTTCGCCGCGCGCCTCGGCAGAGAAACCGATTGCAACATCTCAGGGGCACCGACCAGGGGTTGCAAACCTTACGCTGGCTAAGGGGTTTGCGCGCTCGTTAGGACCTGCTTAAGGCAAGATGCCGTCACGTAAGATGCTGTAATTGAATATCTTTCAGCGGCAGCGTTCATGAACTCCTAACACATCTGGTGGTTATTAAGCCGACTGAGGGAGCTCACTGGGGTGCCCGCTTGAACGAAGGCTTATCATCGCTGGTCCGCCCGCTGGGGCCACGCGACCATCTCCGCTTCGCGGAGTTGGCGGCCATTCACGTGTGCCTTGATGAGCTCACCGCGAGCGGCCCGCCGAGCGCGCAGCAGACGCTTGACGCCCTGGGCGAGAATGCCGACCACGTCACGCTGTCGTCTGCCCAGTCCGACGGCAGCTACCTGTACATCCATTTCGGCAAGGCGATCGTCGAGGAAGCCGGCTTCGACATGACCGGCAAGTCGACCGAAGGGTTCGACGGTCCGACGCGCCTGCATATCGAGAACAGTTTCGACCAGGCGCTTGAGAGCGGCATCGCGCTTTGCACGATCATGCCCGGCTCGATCTCCAGTTCGGTGCACAGCTGGCAACGCGTCGTGTTCCCCGTGGAGCTCGACACCGGCCCGCATGTGGTCTCGATGGTCCGGCCGCTTCACCGTGCGCTCGATGCGATCCATGGACGGCGCGCCGATGTGGCCGTGTGCGTTCTCCCGTTGAAAAAGAGCGAGGATGGCTCAGCCTTCGACTTGATGACCGAGAAGCCGCTGCACGGCTACCTTGGTCCGTGCGACCTGCAGCCATTGAAGGCGTTCGTCCACGGCGTTGACGTGCCCCAGCAGACCCCGCCGGTCGGCACGCTGATCGCCACGTTTGCGCAGCCGCTCCCCCTTCTGACAGGCGGGTCGGTGGACGTGATCGCCGACGTGGTGCACGGCTTCACCGCGCCTTTCCTGGTTGTTGTCAACGCCGCCGCCTCGACGCAATCCAACAATGATTTGCGCTCGGCGACGCATATCTTGCGCGCGAGCTTCACCGTGGGGCGGCTTGGCTCCTGGGTGAAGCGCTCGCGGGACAGCGACCTTCTGGAGATCGCGCCCGAGCTGGGCGACTTGCTTGGTTTGCACGTACCGCCGGGCGGCCGCATTCGCCTCAGCGAGATGCGCGCGCATTACACCGGTGACCTGCCCGAGAGGATCACCGAGGCCGTCGACGCCTGCTGGGACAATGGCACCGAATATGTCGTTGAGGGCCAGTTCCAGCATCCCGATGGGCCTTTGCTCGATATCCGTATTTCGGGCCAGCCGATGCGCGACCAGGCGGGCCGCGTGGTCAACCTGTTCGGGATCTTTCAGGACATCACCGAACAGAAAGCGGCGAGCCGGAAGCTGCAAGAGAGCGAGGCGCGGTTCCGCGACTTTGCCGGTTCTGCGGCCGATTGGTGCTGGGAGACAGACCCCGAGCACAAGTTCCTTAGCTTTACCGATGGCTTAGAATCCATCGGCCACTATGCGCAGGGGAAGTTTGTCGGCCGCACCCGCCGGGAACTGCCGCTGATCAAAGAAGACCAGCCGCTCATCGAGCAGCACATGGAGGACCTCGCGGCGCATCGCGAGTTCAAGGACCTCGTATACCGTCTGCGCGATACGGACAGCGGCAAGGTCACCACGTTCCAGATCGCCGGCAAGCCGAGGTTTGACGAAAACGGGCACTTCCTTGGCTATCGCGGGACCGGTCGGAACATCACCGAACTGGTCGCGTCACAACGCGAGAACGAAGAACGGCTGATCGCGCTGCGCAACGCGCAATCCATCGCTGGGCTGGGCCACTGGATCACAGATCTTGATACCGGCCGGACGCGGTGGTCGGACGGCATCTTGCACCTGTTCGGCTTCCCGTCCGCCGGCACTGGCGATCCGGACAAACTGTCGGACGCGCCAGGCTTCAACCTCTCGTGGTTGATCCGCCGCGTGCACCGCGATGACCGGCACAAAGTGTTCGAAGCGCTGCGGACGACCGACAAAACCAACTCCACGGGGCTGATCGATCTGCGTTACACGGCGGAGGGCCGCAAGAACGTCAAGCACATGCGCATCCAGCTGCGCTACCAGCCGGCCACGACCCTGTTCCCGCCGCGCCTAATGGGCGTTGCCCAAGACGTTTCAGACCTTAAGAGCGTCCAGGCGGAGCTCGAGACACGAACCGAAGCGCTCAACCAGGCCCAGGCCATGGGCGGCATTGGCGATTGGCAATATGACGTGCAGTCCGGCACGATCACCTGGTCGGCGCAGCTGTTCTCGATCCTCAGGCTCGACCCGGAAGGGTTCGTGCCCACCGCCGAAAGCATTGCCAGCCTGTGCCCGCCGGATGACGCCGCTGCCATCATCTCCGAGCAGGCCAAGGTGATCAAAGAGGGCGTTGAGTCGGTCATCGACGTGCAGGCCCGGCGCGGCGATGGCACGATTGGCTACTATTCGACGGTGACCAAGCCGACGCGCGACAGCGCGGGGCGTGTTTCGGGGATGTTCGGAACAGTTCAAGACATTACCGACCGCAAGCATGCCGAAAAGCAGCTGCGGACGCTGGCCTATTTCGATCCTCTGACCGGGCTTGCGAACCGAACCTTGTTCACCCGCGAGCTGAACGATGTTTTCGCAGCGATCATCGAGAATGGCGGCTCGGCAGCGCTGCTGCTGCTCGATCTCGATCACTTCAAGGAAGTCAACGATACGCTGGGGCACGCGGCCGGCGATGAGCTGCTCGGCCGCATAGCCCATGCGCTACGCGAACATGTTGGCACGCGTGGCTTTGTTGCGCGGCTTGGCGGCGATGAGTTTGCAGTCATCATCCGCGACTACCGCTCGGTGAGCTGCCTGCAGCAGTTCGCCAATGAGCTTGTCGAGCGGCTTTCGGGCGTGACCAAACTGCGCCGCGGCGAGGTGGTGACCGGAACCAGCGTCGGCATCTCGCTGATCCCGCAAGATGGCGGCACCGCCGAAGAAGCGCTCCGCAATGCAGACCTCGCCTTGTACATGGCCAAGGATGACGGGCGAGGCAAAGCGCTGTTCTTCGAGCACGCGATGAGCCGGTCGGTCCAAGCGCGCCTGCGCCTTGCCCGCGACCTTCGCGAGGCGGTGGAGAACAATCGCCTTGAGACCCGCTACCAAGGCCAGGTTGAACTGGCGACCGGCAAAGTGGTCGGCTTTGAGACCCTGCTGCGCTGGAAGCACCCGGTGCACGGCTACATCTCGCCATCGGAGTTCGTGCTGGTGGCAGAAAGCTCCAGCCTTATCGGCGATATCGGCCTGTGGGTGCTCCGCGACGCGTGCAAGACGGGCGCGGCCTGGCTGCGTGCCGGCGAAGCGCGCCGCGTGATCTCGGTGAACGTTTCGGCCGCGCAGATCTGGCAGGGCGACTTTGAAGAGCAAGCGCTGAAGATCATCGAGGAGACGGGCTATCCGCCCGAGCTTCTGTGCATTGAGCTAACCGAGAACGTGTTTGCGGATCATTCGGAAGGTCGCGTGCGGGCCGCCTTGGCGCGCTTCAAAGAGGCTGGCGTTCGGCTGGCGCTTGATGATTTTGGCACCGGCTACTCGTCGCTCGGCTATCTCAACGAGCTGCCGTTTGAAGAATTGAAGATCGACAGGTGCTTCATCGCCGGCGCTCACGAATCGCCGGAAAAGGCCCGGCTTCTCGAAGGCATCATCGCCCTTGGCAAGGGTCTGCGGATGCGTGTCGTCGGCGAAGGCGCCGAGGCCGATGGCGAATTGCAGCTGCTGCAATCGCTGGGCTGCGACGTGGTGCAGGGCTTCGCGTTCATGCGCCCTGAGATCGCGTCAGACGCGCTGCGCTGCGCCGATCAGGTAGAGTTCCGGCTCGCTGAGCAAGCCAGCACCCAAGCTGAACAGCAGCACAAGTCAGGCGCTGATCCGCTCAAAAAGGTCGGGTGATACCGCCTGGGCGAGCGCGTCGGCTTGGGGCAACACGGGGCCCTTCTGCGCACAGATCTGTGCCGCAACCGCCGCTGCCGTTTCCGCAATGCCAACACATGCCGCCAACGTCACCGACCGGTCGGCAAGCGCTGGGCGCCGTTGCGGCTGGCTTGCCCAGGCGACGAGAACCGTTTGGAAGGAGTCCCCCGCCCCGACGGTATCGACCACGGTGACCTGTGGCGCGGCGATGCTTTGCACATCGCCCTGCGCAAAGACGGTGACGCCCTCGCCGCCGCGGGTGAGAAAAACCGGCGCTCCAGTCCGCGCGTGAAGGCTTGCCGCGTACGCCTCGGGGGCCTGATCGGGGGCCAGGAAAGCGGCATCCTCATCCGACAGTTTGATGATGTCGGCGCGGGCAAACAGCGGGTCCAGCCGCGCCCGCCACACCGCAACATCGGGTTCGACCATGGCCCGCACATTTGGGTCGATCGCCAAAAGGCTCGACGCGGTCAGCGAGGCCACAAGGTGGGCCAGCGTGTCAGCGATCGGCGGCATGGCGAGACTGTAGGAGCCCAGATGCAGCACATCGGGGGCGGCGGGCAAACTCTCAAGATCGGCGGTGACCACCTGCAGGTCCGCCGTCGACTGGCCGTAATAGTTGTAGGTTGGCTGGCCATCTTCAGCGAGGTCGATCAGCATCAGTGGCACAAGGTTGGGCCGGCGCAAGGTGGCGTCCATCACGACGCCGGCGCCTTCAAGGATGCTCCACTGGCGATCACCCAATGCGCCGTTGGCCAGACCGCCAAAGAACCGCGGCCCATAGCCGAGGCGCCCCAAGCCGCAGGCCACGTTGAAAGGCGAGCCACCGGTGACCGCATCAAGCACAACGGCAGAGGGGTCATCGCCTTGCGCTGCCGGCCGGGGGAAGACATCGTAAAGCGCTTCGCCAGCGACGGTGATGTTGGTGGTGGCAGGCTCGGTCAAACCGGCATCTCCCCTTGCAATGGGTTGCAGGTGGCACGCCTAAAGCTGCCCTTTGCGCAACGTGGCGGCTCTTCTAGCTTCGTGCGGCGAGCTATGCCACCCTCACCATCGCAACAGACGGAGAAAACGCGTGCGAACCCTTTCGGTCGTCTCAGACTTTGTCTGCCCGTGGTGCTATATTGGCAAAGCGCGTCTCGACGCGGCGCTTGATCGGCTGGAGCCAGCGCAGCGGCCCACGGTTCGCTATTTGCCGTTCAAGCTCAACCCCGACATGCCGCCCGAAGGCATGGAGCGGTCGGCGTACCGCACGCAGAAGTTCGGATCGCTCGAGCGCTCTGAGCAGCTCGACCTGCAAGTTCGTTTGGCCGCCGAGGAAAGCGGGATTTCCATCCGCCACGATCTGATGACACGGACGCCCAGTACCATCAAAGCGCACATGCTGATGGCGATGGCCTCGACTTTGGCGCCGGACACCGCGCTTCGCTTGGCGGGCGGGCTGTTTGAAGCCTATTTCACCGAGGGCGTGGACATCGGCGTCGATGACGTCCTGGTTGACCTCGCCGGCAAGGCGGGGCTGCCAGAAGAGGTGGCGGCCGCCGCACTTGGTGATGGTGAGTTGCGCACGGTGACGGAATCGCTCGCCGAAGGGCTTGCCGATCAGGGTGTTCGCGGCGTGCCCACGCTGTTGATCGACCAGCATTTCCTCGTCTCAGGCGCGATCCCGACAGATGATCTGGCGCGCATGATCCCCGAGGCCATCGGCATCCTCGACACCGCGGATGAAGCGGCCACCGGCACCGCGTAGCTGGCCTTGCGAGCGGGGGTCTGCCCCCCTAAATCGACGGGTAGTGCAGACCCCAACCGGCAAGTGAGACCGTCACCGTGAGCGAAGCAGCCAATCCCTTTTTCGAGCCTTGGACGACCCCTTTTGAGGTCCCGCCGTTCACCGAGATCACGCCGGACCATATGGGCGCCGCCTTCGCGCGGGCGACCGAGGCGCATGTCGCCGAGGTGAATGCGATCGCCGAAAGCGAAGACCCCCCGACCTTCGAAAACACGATCGACGCGCTGGAACTGGCCGGCGACCTGCTGCGCAAAACCGCCTCGGTTTTCTACAACCTCTCGGGCGCCGACACGAACGCAGAGCTGCAAGCATTGGAGCGGGACTTGGCGCCCAAAATGGCGCGGCACAGCCAGGCCATCAGCTTGCATGAAGGGCTTTTCAAGCGCATCGAAGCGCTGTGGCAAGCGCGGGACACCCTTGACCTGACAAGCGAGCAAGCGCGCGTCTTAGAGCTGACCCGCAAGGGCTTTGTGCGCGCCGGCGCCCTGCTTGAGGGCGAAGAGCGTGACCGCATCAAAGCCATCGGAGAGCAGCTGGCCGTTCTGGCGACGCAGTTCTCGCAAAATGTGCTCGCCGACGAGCAGGTCGAAGCGCTGCATCTGACCGATGAGGCCGATCTGGCAGGCTTGTCGGGGTCCCTCAAACAGGCCGCCGCCCAAGCGGCGCAAGACGCGGGCAAAGAGGGTTGGGTGATCACCTTGTCGCGCTCGCTCATCGAGCCGTTCTTGGTCGAGTCGACGCGGCGCGATCTGCGCGAACAGGCCTTTGGCCAGTGGACATCGCGCGGCGCGCGGGGCGGTGAGACCGACAATCGCGCCATCGCGCAGGAGGTTCTGGCGCTGCGCCATGAGCGCGCCAAGCTGCTCGGCTACGAGACCTATGCCCACTTCAAGCTCGAAGACGAGATGGCGAAAACGCCGGATGCCGTGCGGACGCTTCTGACCGATGTCTGGGCGCCAGCGCGGGCCCGCGCGCTTGCCGACCAGCAGGTGCTCGAAGCCATGGCGGCGCAGGAAGGCGCGAACATCCAGCTCGAAGCGTGGGACTGGCGCCACTATTCCGAGAAGCGCCGGCAAGCAGAGTTCGCCATCTCGGACGAAGAAGTGAAGCCCTATTTCACGCTTGATGCGATGATCGAAGCGGCTTTCGGCACAGCATCGAAACTGTTCGGACTTCAATTCGAGGAGCGGACCGACATTCCGGTCTACCACCCGGACGTCCGCGCGTGGGACGTCACGGATTCCACCGGTGCGCATATCGCGGTGTTTCTGGGCGACTATTTCGGCCGCTCCTCGAAACGGTCAGGCGCGTGGATGAGCGCCTATCGCGGGCAGCGCAACTTGGGTGGGCGGGTACGGCCGATCATTGTCAACGTCATGAACTTCGCCAAGCCGCCCAAGGGCGGCACGGCGCTGCTGACGCTTGATGATGTGCGCACGCTCTTCCACGAGTTCGGCCACGCACTGCACGGCATGCTGTCGGATGTGACCTACCCGTCGGTGGCGGGCACCTCGGTGGCGCGCGACTTTGTCGAGCTGCCCTCGCAGCTTTACGAGCATTGGGTGCTGGTGGCCGAGAACCTCAAAGCGCATGCCCGGCACGCGGAAACGGGTGAGCCCATCCCCGACGCGTTGGTCCAGAAGCTCAAAGCGGCTGCGACCTATGATCAGGGCTTTGCCACCGTCGAGTATCTGTCGTCCGCGCTCGTAGACCTCGATCTGCACGATGGCACCACCGATGGGACCGGCGACCTGATGTCCGCCCAAGCACAGACCCTTGATCGGATCGGCATGCCGCGCGCTATCGTCATGCGCCACGCGACGCCGCACTTTCAGCATATCTTCTCGGGCGGCTCGTACGCCGCCGGCTACTACAGCTATATGTGGTCAGAGGTGATGGACGCCGATGCGTTCGCGGCCTTTGAAGAGGCCGGTTCGCCCTTCGCGCCCACAGTCGCGGCCAAGCTCAAAGAGCATATCTATGCCGCTGGCGGAGCGACGGACCCGGCCGTTTTGTACACCGCGTTTAGAGGCCGGATGCCGAGCGTGGAGGCGCTGCTCGAAAAGCGCGGGCTCGCCGACGCCGCTTGATCGGCTCAAGGGCCTGCCAAGACGGGCAGCAGTGACATCCAAGCCGTCACGGTTAGCGCGGACGCCAAAGTGCCGACGGTGACGATTTGCGCCATAAGCGGCGCGTCGCCACCCAGTTGCCGAGCCAGGATGTAGGCCGAGGTGGCCGTCGGCACGCAGGTACAGATGAGTCCGATGGTGAGCATCTCCGCGGGCAAGGCAAACAGCAGACCGGCAATCAAGAACAGTGCGGGCTTGGCAATCAGGCCGATCGCGTTGGCGCTCGAGATGGCCAGCACAGAGCCCTTGCCGGAGAGCGGCTTCAGCCCTGCCCCCACCGCGAACAGGCCAAGCGCAATCGCCGCCGCGCTGAACCACTCAAAGACGCGCTCGACCGGCCCCGGCCATGGCACCTGAAGCGGATTGATCGCCAGCCCCAACAGGCAGGCGATGATCAGCGGGTTGGTCACCACGGCACGCACCATCGATGGCGCCGGAGCGCCTTCCGCCCGCTCGCCGTAGCGGGTGAGGATCGCAACACAGAACAGGTTGACGATGATGATGACGAAGGCGAGCGGCACGGAAGCGGTCTGCACGCCGCGTTCGCCGAACAGGGCGAAGACCAATGCTAGGGCAATGTAGGTGTTGAAGCGCACCACCCCTTGGAAGGCACTGGTTGCCGCCGGCCCCGGCAGGCTCGAGCGGACGAACAGGACCCAGCTGGCGACGCAGACGAGGATCTGTACGGCCACAAGCAGACCAGTGAGCGCCCAGACATCGGGCCCTTCAAAGCGCGCAACCGAGAGGTTGGAGAACAGCAAGGTGGGGAACAGCACCACATAGGTGACCCGTTCCGCGCCGCCGACATGGGCGTCGCTGACAAGGCCGCTCCAGCGGGCGGTGAAGCCCAGAGCGATCACGAGCATGACGGGAATAAGGGCGGCGGCGATGGTATCAGCGGGCATAGAGGCGGCGGTATCGCACGGCGTGCCAGGGCGCAATGCAGCGCCGCATTTTGGGCCCGGATCGTTTTCTCCGAAAGCGCTACCGAAAGTGCCTTGCCAGGGCCCTCAAATTGCACCAACCTACGCCGCAATCCGGGCCCAAAAGACCCGGTTCGAAGAAACCCAGGCCGCGTCTACGCGCCGAAACCCGGCCCAGCGGCTCAGCTTCACGGCCCATGCGATCATGTTCATTTCACCGCTCTCGACCAGTGTCAGCAGCCGCCGGCAATTGGGGGGTGACCCCGATTGGTGGCGCGGTGGCGTGCTCTACCAGATCTACCCGCGCTCCTATCTCGATGTGAACGCCGATGGCATCGGCGATCTGTCGGGCATCGCCTCGCGGCTCGACTATATTCAGAGCCTCAATGTCGATGCGATCTGGATCTCGCCATTCTTCGTCTCGCCGATGGACGATTTTGGCTATGACGTCGCCGACTACAAGAATGTCGACCCGATGTTTGGGTCGCTCGAGGATTTCGACGCTCTGCTTGATGCCGCCCATGATCGCGGCTTGCGGGTGCTGATCGATCTGGTGATCTCGCACACGTCCGATCGCCACCCATGGTTCCGGGAAAGCCGGCACGATCGCACCAATGCCAAGGCGGACTGGTATGTTTGGGCGGACCCGCGCCCCGACGGCACCCCGCCGAACAATTGGCTGTCGATCTTTGGCGGCTCGGCCTGGGAGTGGGACTCGCGCCGGCAGCAATATTATCTGCACAACTTCCTCGCCTCGCAGCCAGACCTCAACTTCCACAACCCGATTGTGCAAGCGGCGGTGCTCGATGCGGCCCGGTTTTGGCTGGAGCGCGGCGTCGATGGGTTCCGGCTCGACACCGCCAACATGTATTTCCATGACGATCAGCTGCGCGACAATCCACCGATTGAGCCCGGCCAGGTGGTCAACGGCATTCCGCCGCAGAACCCCTATGGCCGCCAGCAGCCTATCTACAACATCACGCGGCCCGAGAACCTCGACTTTCTTGAGAAGCTGCGGGCGCTGCTTGATGAGTACCCGGCGACGACGACCGTCGGTGAGGTCGGGGCCGTGCTCGATATGTACGACACGCTCAAGGACTACACCGAAGAGGGCAAGCGCCTGCACATGGCCTACTCGTTCGACTTTCTGTCGCGCGATTTCTCGGCGCCGTTCATCCGGCAGGTCTGCGAGCGAATGGAAGGCAATCGCGACAGCTGGGCCAGCTGGGCGTTCTCGAACCATGATGTTGAGCGCGTTCTGACGCGCTGGCAGCTGTCAACCGACCCGGACCGGGCGGCACCGCTGTTGATTGCGCTTCTGACCACGCTACGCGGCACCCCTTGCCTGTACCAGGGCGAAGAGCTCGGCTTGTCCGAAGCGGTCGTGCCCTATGAGAACCTCAAGGATCCGTACGGCATCCGCTTCTGGCCCGAGTTCAAAGGCCGCGATGGCTGCCGCACGCCGATGCCGTGGAACCCGGCCGCCTCCAATGGCGGCTTCTCCGAAGGCACCCCCTGGCTGCCGGTGCCGCCGAAGCATGTGGCGCGGGCGGTCTCGGTTCAAGAGGCCAATGACACCATGCCTTTGCGCCATGTGCGCCGGTTCTTGGGTTGGCGACGGGACTTCACCGCGCTTAAGCGCGGGACGATCCGGTTCCACGACACGCAAGGCGACGTGCTGGCGTTTACGCGGACCTATGAGGGCGAACGCATCCTATGCGTGTTCAATCTCGGCATGCAGGCGGGCAGCTTCGCGACGGCAGGGTTCGGCCCGATCAACCCGCTGGCCGGCCACGGCTTTGGCGGGCGGTTGCATGGCACCGGCATATCGCTTGACCCGCTGGACGCCTTCTTCGCCACCTACGACTGAGCGTCGGCCACCAGCTTTGCGAGGATCTCCATCGCGTCTTGGGCGCGGTCCTCGGGCACGAACAGGTGATCGTGATAGAAAGCGGACACCGGGTTGACGCCCATGCCGGCGTCGGCCAGGGCGCGGGTGATGGCGGCCAGAAAGCCCACCGCGTCGAGCGATGAGTGCACGTTCAGGGTGATCATCCGGCTTGGGAACGCAAAATGGAGCCCCGCCTGCTGCGCGGCGTCACGCTCGATGATAAGCGTCTCACCTTCGGCTTCGCTGAACCGCATGACCGGCGCCAGCTGCGCGGTGGACGTGCCTGAGGGCACGGTGGCGAAGACATAGACCGGCGGGTGAAGCACTGGCTCCATATGCGCGAGTAGCTGCGATAGGTCCGTGATGGCGGCCATGGCTACGCGGCGTCTTTCGGGCTTCCAAGCTGAAGGCGATTGAGGGTCGCATAATGCCCGCCTAGTGCCAGCAGTTCCTCATGCGTGCCCTGCTCCACCGCGCGGCCCGCCTCCATGACGATGATCTTATCCGCGCCGCGGACCGTCGATAGCCTGTGCGCGATCACGAGGGTCGTTCTACCAGCGGAGAGTTTTGCGAGCGTCGCCTGGATCGCATCTTCGGATTGCGCGTCGAGCGCGGAGGTCGGCTCATCAAGCAGCAAGACCGGCGCATCGCGCAGGAAGGCGCGCGCGATGGCAATGCGCTGCCTTTGGCCACCGGAGAGCTGTGAGCCAAGCTCGCCCACGGGCGTGTCGTAGCCCATGGGGAGCGCGGTGATGAAACTGTGCGCTTCGGCCTTACGGGCGGCGTCTTCCATCGCCTCTTGCGGGCAGTCGGGCACCCCCGCGGCAATGTTCTGCGCGATCGTCCCGTCAAGCAGGTACGCATCCTGGCCAACATAGGCCAGGTGGCTGCGCAGCGAATTGGTGCTGAACGCGCGCACGTCCTGGCCATCGAACAAAACGCGGCCGCTGTTCACATCCCAGAAGCGCAAGACGAGGCTCATCACCGTGGACTTGCCAGCGCCGGAGGCACCCACAAACGCGGTGGTTTTGCCGGCTTCCGCCGTAAACGACAGCCCGTTCAGGACACCGGCTTCGACGGTGTCGCCGGCATAGTCGAAGTGCACGTCATCGAGCGCGATGGTGCCGGTTTTGAAGGCAATCGCAGGCGCTTCTACGCTCTCGCGCGCTGATGGCGGCCGGTCGAGAAAGGCGTACATCATACGCACGCCAACGAGCCCGTTTTCGAGCGGCACACGCAATTGTGCCAGCTTCCGCGCGGGCTCATACGCCAACAGAAGCGCGGTGACGAACGAGAAGAACTCACCGGGCGACTGGCCGTGCTCGATCACACGGAAGCCGCCATAAAACACAACAACGCCAACGGCGATGCCGCCAATGGTTTCAACCAAGGGCACAGGCCGTGCTTGGTAGGTGATCAGCTTGTCGGCGTTGCGCCGCAAAGCATCGATGGTGACGGCGATGCGGCCCGCGAGCCCTTCTTCCATCTGGAAGGATTTGACGACCTTGAAGCCCTGGGCCGTCTCGCGGACATGGTTGCCGATCTCGGCGTTCAGGGACACGGCCCGCTTCGCCACTTTGCGGACCCGGCCCATCATCTGCTCGATCAGAAAGGCGACCACCGGCAGCGCCACCAGCATCGTCATCGACATCACCGGATCTTGGATGATCATGACAATGACGAGGCCTACCAAGGTGAGCACGTCGCGCCCAGCTGCCAGAACGAGCAGGTTCAACACGCTGGTGGCTGCCCTGGCATTGTTGGCAAAAACGGCGGCGATTTCAGCGGACGGTTGCCCCTGCACATAGCCAACATCTTCGCGCAGAAGGCGGTTGAACATGCGGGTTTGGACGCTGGCGGCGATAGCATTGCCAATACGGCCCAAGATCACTTGCTGCAGGTACATCGCCGCGCCCTTGGCGAGGTAAATCACCACCACCGCGACGCCGATAAAGGTCAGCCATTCGCGCGATTGGTTGATGAAAACCTCGTTGATGAGGTCGCGCATCAAATAGGCGGTCAGCGCCGTTGCACCGGCCGCCACGGCCATCATGACGAACGCGAGGGCATACCGGCTGGCGAACCTGCGGCCTGTGTCCAGAAGCAAGCGCTGGATAACCTTGCGGCCATCGGCGGAGGCCGCCGACATGCGCTCGAGCTGGGAGTTGACACTCATGGCACGCGCTTAGGGCTTCCGCGCCGGGGACGCAAGCTCCCGGTGCCGGCGCGGCCTCGGCGCTGGGGCGTCTGGCGCTTACTTGTAAAGGAAGCTCTCACCGTCGCCGGCAAACAGGTGCATCTTCTCGGGCGCGCCCGTCAGGTGCAGCGTCTCGCCCTTCTTGACGTGCGCGATGCCGGGAATTTTGGCAATCAGCGGCGACACGCCCGCACCGCCTTTGAGGTAGACCACGGTCACCTCGCCGAGCTTCTCGGTGTAGAGCGCCTCGCCTGAGTAGATCACATCGGCCCCGTCGTCAGCGACGAGGAAGTCTTCGGGACGGATGCCAAACTCCACCTTGTCGCCAACCGACGCCCCATTGGACGGGATCGGCACGGTGACCGTCTCGCCATGGGTGAGTTTCACCTCGGTGCTGTCGCCCACACCCGTCACGGTAGCTTCGAGCAGGTTCATCTTTGGCGAACCGATGAACTGCGCGACGAAGGTGTTCTTCGGCTTCTCGTACAGTTCGAGCGGCGTGCCGACCTGACCGATCGTGTGCGTAACATTGTTCAGCACTACGATGCGCGTCGCCAAGGTCATGGCTTCAACCTGATCGTGCGTCACGTAGATCATGGTCGAGTTGGGCATGTCTTCTTTGAGCTGCGCGATCTCGATGCGGGTGTCGACGCGCAAGGCGGCGTCAAGGTTCGAGAGCGGCTCATCGAACAGATAAACCTTCGGGTCGCGGACGATCGAGCGGCCGATGGCCACACGCTGCCGCTGGCCACCGGACAGAGCCTTTGGCAGGCGATCGAGATATTGCTCAAGCTGGAGGATACGGGCGGCCTTGGCGACGCGCTCGTCGATCTCCTTTTTGGACATCTTCGCGATCTGCAGCGAGAAGCTCATATTGTCGCGAACAGTCATGTGCGGATAGAGCGCGTAAGACTGGAACACCATGGCGATGCCGCGCTTTGACGGCGGCACCTCGTTCATCCGCTCGCCGTCGATCTGGAAGTCGCCCGACGAGATGCTCTCGAGGCCGGCAATCATCCGCAGCAGGGTGGACTTGCCGCACCCCGAGGGGCCGACAAACACAATCAGCTCGCCGGTTTTGATATCGAGATCGATGTTCTTGAGGACTTCCACCTTCCCGTAGGATTTGGCGACATCCGTCAGCAGCAGCGATGCCATCTTGTTTCCCCCTGTGAACCTTTTTGTTCTTGTTGGTCTTGGGCTCTTGCGGCCCGGTTATTTCACCGAGCCGGCAAGCAGGCCGCGCACGAGGTAGCGTTGCATGAGAAAGAAGACGACCAGCGGCACCGCAATGGAGACGAAGGCTGAGGTCGCTAGGATCTCCCAGTCACCGCCGCGGGTGCCGAGCAGCTCAACGATCTGCCGGGTCATCACGGTGGTCTGGCCCGTCGCATCGATTAGGAACACGAGCGCCACCAGAAGATCGTTCCAGGTCCACAGGAACTGGAAAATCGCGAAGCTCGCCAATGCCGGGAACGAGAGCGGTAGGATGATCTTGACGAAGATCTGGAAATCGGTCGCCCCATCAACCTTGGCGTTCTCGATAATGTCTCGCGGCAGGCCGACCATATAGTTGCGTAACAAATAGATCGCGAGCGGCATGCCGAAGCCGGTATGGGCTAACCAGACGCCTAAATAGCCCTTTCCGATCCCGATATCATTGTGCAGCTGCAGCAGCGGTATCAGCGCCAGCTGCAAAGGAACGACGAGCAAGGCCACGACAAAGGCGATCAGCAGCGCCCTGCCCGGGAAATCCATCCACGCCAAGGCATAGGCCGCAAAGGCCGCGACGAGGATCGGGATGATCGTCGCCGGGATCGTCACCGTCAGGGTGTTGAAGAAGGCTTGCGCCATCCCCTCCCTGTTGGCGGGGTCGAACAGGACGTTTTGATAGTTGTTGAGCGTGAACTCGGGCGGGCTCTCCGCCGTCACAAACACCCTCTGGCCGCGACCAGACATCTGGTCGTCATCGCCTTCCCAGACATAGTCGCCGTTTGACTGAACGGTGATGGTCTCGCCATCGCCAAGATCGGCGGTGTCACCGGGCACGAAGGCATCGATGGCGCGGGACGAGGTGCCCCAAACCTGGATGACGGCCTGAACGTCGTCGGGGGTCTCCACACTGCCATCTTCAACATAGAGGTTGCCGGAGACCGCGAAGCGTCCGTCGCCCAGATCGACCCGGAAATCATCGGGGTCGGCGGCGCGCAAGGTTTCGTTGGCCGTGGCGGGGAACATCGCTGCCCACCAGCCCGAAGAGCGGATTTGGTCGGTGGTCCGGAACGAGGAAACGAGCAGGCCCGCAGTTGGGAAAATCCACAAGAGCACCAAGGCGGCAACCGAGAGGTGAACGGCCCAGGTGAGCGATGATTTTGTACCAGCAATAGCAGCCATCAGCGCATCTCCTTGCGGGCGTTATAGACGTTCCAGACAAGGATCGGCGTCACCATGAGCATGATGATGATGGCACTCGCCGAGCCGACACCCCAATCATTGGCGCGGAACAGCTTGTCGTACATGTAGTTGGCCAGAACCTGGGTCTCCCACTGGCCATTTGTCATCGCAAAGACGATGTCGAACACCTTCAAGACGACGATGGTGATCGTCGTCCACACCACAACGATGGTGCCGGCGATCTGCGGCATCTTGATCTTGAAGAAGACCTGGAAGGGGTTGGCGCCATCGATGATGGCAGCTTCGATGGTCTCTTCGGGGATACCGCGCAGGGCGGCCGACAGGATAACCATTGCAAAGCCGGTCTGGATCCAGATCAAGACGACCATGAGGAAAATGTTGTTCCAGAACGGAACCGTCAGCCACGTGATCGGGCTTTCACCGCCAAGCTGCAGGTAGACGGCGTTCATGATCCCGATCTGCGCCATGTCTTCGGGGCGCGCATCATAAATCAGTTTGAAGATCACGGCCGCGCCGACGAACGAGATCGCCATCGGCATAAAGATCAAGGACTTTGCGATGTTGCCCCAAGAGATCCGGTCAGTGAGCTGCGCGGCCAGAAGGCCAAACGCCGTCGAGGCGGCAGGCACGATGAGCAGCCACAACAGATTGTTCCGGACCGCCTCCCAGAATTTATCTTCGCCGAACATTTGGGTGTAGTTGTCGAGCCCGACAAAGGCGCCGCCAGCGTTGCGGTCGGTCAGCGAAAGCCGCAGCGTCTCAAAAACTGGATAGGCGAGGTAAAGGGACAGCGCGAAAAGCGCGGGAAACAGAAACAGCCAGGGCCGAACTGCGTTGGCGCGGCTGATATTGCGTCCGGCCTGCGGGCCGGTCGCCGGGAAGATGAACTTATCAAGGATCTGGTTGGAAAAATAAAAGTACCCGACGCAGCCCCCGACCCCGATGATGATCGTGATCAATCCTTGCACTGCAGGATTCATCGTCCCCTCCCGTTTTTGTTTTTGGCCCCGCGCAGATTTTTTCTGCTTGTTGAGGGGCAGTTAGGGCCCGACACATTGGCGGCCGGGCCCTAAATCTTGTCACACCCTGGTTAGGATGCAAACGCCACTCGGCTTAGTCGAGCGCGTCCCAGCTTTCCTGGATGGCCGTTGCCACCGCCTCGGCATCCGCACCACCAGCATAGTCGACCATGCCGGTCCAGAAGGTGCCGGCACCGATCGCGCCGGGCATCAGGTCGGACGCGTCGAAGCGGAAGGTGGTCGCGTTCAGCAGGATCTCGCCTTGGCCGGCTTCAACACCTGAGGAGTAAGTGTCGAGGTTCACACCGGAGTGCGGCGTGAGGAAGCCGCCCTGCGCCATCATCACTTCGTGCGCGAACGGGGTCTGCAGGAACTCCATGAACGCCATGGTCGCATCGTTCATATCGGTGATGGCCATCAGCGTGCCGCCGCCAAGAACGGGGTTGCCGAGGTCTTCACCTGCGAACGAGGGGAAGTAGAAGAAGTCGGCGTCTTCACCCACTTCGGTGCCATCGGGGAAGAAGGCCGGGATGAATGAAGCCTGGCGGTGCATGTAGCAGCCCGGGGGCGACGCAAACAGGCCGGTCGGGCTGTCGCGGAAGTCGGTGGTTGCCACGGTACCAGCGCCGCCCTGCACCCAATCGTCATTGCGGGCGAACACGCCGAACGTTTCAATCGCATTCACAACGCGCGGGTCGTTGAACGGAATCTCGTTGGAGACCCAGCCATCGTAGACATCGGGGGTCTGCGTGCGCAGCATGATGTCTTCAACCCAGTCGGTTGCTGGCCAGCCAGTGGCGGCACCTGAACCCAGACCGATGCACCACGGTGTTTCTCCATCGGCAACGATCTGCTCGGAAAGCTCCAAGAGCTCTTCCATCGTCTCGGGCACGTCGTAGCCGGCATCTTCGAAGTTTTCCGGCACGTACCAGACAAGCGACTTGACGTTGACGTTGAAGAAGAAGCCGTAGAACTGGTCAGCGCCGTCGGCATCAGAATAGGTGCCCAGATCGACCCAGGACTGGCCGGCAGCATAGTTTTCGTTGACCCAGGCGCTCATCTCATCGCCGAGCGGCGTGAGAAGGCCGTTGCCAGCCATAACCGAGGCCAGGCCCGGCTGCGGGAACACGGCAATGTTCGGGGCGGAGCCGGCTTCGGCGTCGATCACGATCTGCTGCTCGAAGCTGTCAGAGCCGGTGTAGACGGCCTCGGCGCCGGTGGCGGCCATGAAGTAGGCGAGCAGGTTGTCGAAGCGGTCCGCTTCCGGTGACAGCCACGGGCCGGCGATCGTGACGTTCTGGCCGGTGAAGTCGTTGGCTTCGGCGAACGCTTCGTAGCTTGCCCAGTTAAAGTCGCCTTCGCCCGGAGCGAAGAGCAGGTCTTGCGCGACGGCGGACGTGCCCAAAACGGACAACGCCACACCTGCGAGAAGCAGCTGTTTCATTGATGTCTCCCTTAGCGCCGGCTCTTTTGTCCGGCTTCAAAAAACGGCTCCAAGCGGTCCACTGAAAGCGCTTCCGCCTTGAGTGCCCTACCATCGTCGCAGCGTGACCAGCCTGTCAAGCGATTTGCGTTGAAACTCAATGCAGTCCTTGCACGCCATGGGTCTATGTCGTGTAAGCATCGAAACGGTTTGAAACTTTTGCCCCCGATGGCGCCCTGAAACGGCGTGGAAAACCGGCGGTTTTGGAAGCTTGCAATGACCTTCAGCCACACGCGCTCAGACTTTCCAAAGGGATTCGTTTTCGGCACGGCGGCGTCCGCCTATCAGATCGAAGGCCACGAGTTTGGTGGCGCCGGGCGGACCCATTGGGACGATTTTGCCGCGACACCAGGCAATGTTGTGCGCGGCGAAAATGGCGCGCGCGTCTGCGACCATTTTCACCGCTGGGAGGAGGATCTCGACCTCATCGCGGCCGCCGGATTTGACGCTTACCGGTTCTCGACAAGCTGGGCGCGGGTGATGCCCGATGGGGTGACGGTGAACCCCGATGGCCTCGATTTTTACGACCGGCTGGCCGATGGCATGCTGGCCCGTGGCATCAAGCCGATGGCGACGCTGTACCATTGGGAGCTGCCCTCCGCGCTGGCTGATCTGGGCGGTTGGCGCAACCGCGAGACGACCGACAGGTTTGCGGATTTCACCCACACGGTGATGGCGCGGATTGGCGACCGGATGCACCAGACGGCGCCGATTAACGAGCCCTGGTGCGTCGCCTGGCTGTCGCACTTTATGGGCCATCACGCGCCGGGCTTACGCGACATTCGGGCGGCGAGCCGGGCGATGCACCATGTGCTGCTTGCGCATGGCAAAGCCACCCAAGCTATGCGGTCGCTTGGCATGTCGGGCCTCGGCGCGGTGATGAACATGGAGTATGCCGAACCCGCCGATCAAAGCGCTGAGAGCCTGAGTGCGGCACAGCTGTATGACGGCATCTACAATCGCTGGTTCCTCGGCGGGGTGTTTGACAAGGCCTATCCCGACGATGTGCTGGCACACCTCGAGCCCTACCTACCTGAGGGCTGGCAGGACGATTTTGAGATCATCGGCCAGCCGCTCGATTGGGTCGGGGTCAATTATTACACCCGCAAGCTGATCGGACCGGACGGGTCCGATCAGTTCCCCGCGCTTGAAGAACGCGAGGGGCCGCTTGAGAAAACCGCGATGGGCTGGGAGATATATCCCGAGGGCCTGCTGCACTTCTTGCGGCACACCGCCAGCTACACCGATCTGCCGATCTACGTGACCGAGAACGGGCTAGCGTCCTATGACGTGCTCGATGGCGGGGCGGTTCAGGACGATCAGCGGATCGCCTATCTCGATGCGCATCTGAAAAGCGTCCGCACGGCCCTTGATGAGGGCATCGATGTGCGCGGCTATATGGTTTGGTCGCTACTGGACAATTACGAATGGGCGCTTGGGTATGAGAAGCGCTTTGGGCTGGTCCATGTGGATTTCGACACGCTGGACCGGACGCCAAAGGCAAGCTGGCACGCGCTCAAGCATGCTCTGCAGCGCTAGCGGATTGCGTCTACCCTTCGCCTGTTAGTCGCGTGGCGGGCCCGCCGTCGAGCCGCGCGCGACAAGTGTGCCGTTGATCAGCACATCTTGGTCCCCGCCGCCATCGAGCAGGGCCGACAGGGAGGCTTTGGCAAGCTGCTCGCTCGGCTGCGCGATGGTCGTCAGCCGGGGCACGACCAGCGTCGCAAGCGTGATATCGTCAAACCCTGCAACCGAAACATCATTGGGCACTGAAAGACCCAGGTCGCGGGCGGCGCGGGTCGTGCCGATGGCGATCTGATCGTTGGCCGCGGCAATGGCGGTGGGGCGGCGGTCGGTCGGCTGGCTGAGGATCTCGCGCGCCGCAGCCTCGCCGGAGGCATAATCGAACTGCGCGTTGTAGACCGACAGGTCCACGGGATCGTCGGCGCGATCAAGCGCCTCGATACGGCTGCGGAAGCCTTCGAGCCGCAACCGGCCCACCGTCGTGTTTTGCGGCCCGGCAATGTAGCAAATCCGCCGATGGCCCAGCGCGTGCAGATGGTCGGCGACAAGGCCCGAGCTTTCATAGTGATCGGTCGCCACAAGCGGCCGGCCGTCAAAGCGGCGGTCGAGCGCGATGATGGGCGTGTCTGTATCGATCTTGGTCTCATCGCTGTCGGCTGACGCGACAACGATCAGCCCTCGTGGCGAATATTCAAGCAGGGTCGACACCTGGCCTTGTTCGACGAGCGGGTTGTCGAGCGAGTTCGCCAGCATCACTCCATAGCTGCGGGCGGCGGCTTCAAGCTCCACATTCTTCGCAAGCTGTGAGAAGAACGGATTGGTGATGTCCGGCACGATGAGGCCGATCACGTCGATCGCGCGGGTGCGCAGC
>JAHCMG010000112.1 GCA_019192585.1 Devosiaceae bacterium MH13 | reverse complement strand
TGAGAAAATGGCGCAGCGGTTGATCGATGAGAACGGCATGGACGCCACATTGCTCAGCCGCGGTGCCAATACCGGTTCGGCCTACAACCCGGTGTTTGGCCCTGACGTTGAAACCCCTGTTCGCGTGTTCCTCTCTGCCTACTCAGTGCGTGAGATCGATGGGACCAAGATCCGAGCAGACGATGTGAAAGTCCTCTTGTCGACCAAGGGAGCGCCAACGGACGTGGATACAGCTGATCGCCTCCGGGTGGGTTCCAAAACGTTTCAGGTGGTGCAACCGGTCCAATCGCTGCAGCCGGCAGGCATCCCGCTTATGTACAAGGCGCAATGCCGTGCGTGATACGCATGTCCGGTTCAACGCTCTGCTGAACCGTCTGCGGCCAAAGCTCCGAACTGCCTTCCTTGCCGCGGTCCAGGACATCGCAAACTCGACTGATCTAGCGCAGTTGGTGACGGCTCTTGAACGCGGCGACGTCGATGGTGCGCTCCGCGTCCTGCAAATCGGGCCAGAGTTCTACCGGCCACTAGAAAACGCGCTGGTCGAAGTGTACGGCTCCGGCGGAAACTACGCTGTTGAGAGCCTTCCGAAGCGCAACCCGGAGACGGGGCAACGCTTGGTTATCCGGTTCGGGCTGCAAAACCCTCGTGCTCAACGGTGGCTGTCGGAGGAATCGTCCCGGCTCATCACCGAGATCGTGCAAAGCCAACGCGCTGCCGCGAGAGAAACCCTGAGGGCGGGGCTCGCACGTGGACGAGCACCGCGGGCAACGGCTTTGGACCTGGTTGGCCGGGTGTCGAAAACCACGCGGCGCCGCACGGGCGGCACTATCGGGCTCACCGAACGCGATGCGCAGACCGTGCTTCGGTACCGCTCTCAGTTGGAGGCTGAAGGTCGACCTGCCGACCAGGTGGACCGTATGGTCACCAAGCGCGAAAACCGACTCCTGCGCCAGCGTGGCGAACGGATTGCCCGTACCGAGACAATGGCTGCGCTTAATGCCGGCCGCATGGAAGCCATGAGACAGGCCGTCGATGACGGGAAGCTGCGCGCAGACGCCATCACAAAGCGGTGGCGGGCGACAAAGGACAGCCGTGTCCGCGATGCTCACGTGCTCCTCGATGGGCAGAGCGTTGGCTTTGATGAGCCCTTTCGATCGATCACTGGCGCGCTCCTGCAGCACCCCGGCGACACCAGCATGGGTGCCAGCGGGCGTGACATAATCAACTGCCGCTGCACTTTCCGCTTTGTGGTGAACTACGCAGCAGGATTGGAGTGATTGCGAGTTGGCCGAACGCTTCAGCGCGACCGTTGAGAGGTGGGCGCACGAAAGCGAGGAGCGTTTGGAAGCTGTCTTCAAGATGGCGGTCCAGATGGTTCTCGATGAGGTGATCAATCGGACCCCGGTCGACACGGGGTTCTTGCGAGCCTCAGCAGCGGCGAGCACCACCGGGTTCGCGCCTCTCGTTGATGGTCGCGGTGTTGTCGGACAAACCTACCAGGTCGATGCGTACGAGGTTGTGATCTCAGGCAGCGAGCTAGGTGACACGATATTCTTCAACTTCACCGCCAACTACGCCGTCTATGTCGAGAATGGGGCTAGGGGTCGCGCGCCGGTCGGGATGGTGAAGCTGAGCGCTCAGAATTGGCAGAGCTATGTCGATCGCGCCGTCGCTCAGCTTCGCGCTCAATAGCCACCTCTAGGCCCAGGAGGATGCCGCCTACGGCGCGCCGAGCAGCCTCTAGGGCTGTGTTGGCCGGCACGCTCTTTGCGCTTTCGACGCCGAGCGCCTCGTGCGCATCGACAAGCCGCTTGTGAGCTTCATCATCGGAGAGTTGGACCATGGCCTTCACTGGTGAAGCGCTGCTCGAGCAGGCGTTGTTCGATCACCTTGCCACGCTCACAACGACACCGGCAACCGCCTTCGCATGGCCAAGCGTCGACTTTGATGGGACCGCGAGGCCCTACCTGCAGGTCAACCACCTGCCAAACACTGCCCGGCAGAACACCTTCTCGCCTTCAAAGGATTTGCCCGGGTTCCTCATCGTCACCGCTGTGTTTGCAGCCGGTGAAGGCACGCTGACGACGCGAAACGTCTGCACGCAGATCATCGATCATTTCCCAACGACGCTTCGCTTGTTCACCGCGGAACACCGTATCCAGATCACTGACCCGCCGACCGCAGGGCGAGCCTTGGTGGACGGTCCCGAGGTCCGGATCCCCGTTTCAATTCCTTATTTGGCAACAACTTAGGAGCCCACCATGGCCAAACAGACCGGCCTCAAGAACACCGTTGTTTCCATTGCCGTCACAGCGGCCAATGGCAACGTTCCCGAAGCTCAGAACGACGACCTCACCCAAACGGCCTTCGAGGCCTTGGATTGGGTGGAGGTAAGCAGCATCGGAAAACTCACTGACTTTGGCGGTCAGACGACCATGAACACCTATGACGAGCTGAACACGTCGGTTTCGCAGAAAAACAAGGGCGTGACCGATGCTGGTACGCTCACCTTGGAGTGCCGTGAGGTCGTGACAGACAACGGTCAGATCGCCATGAAAGCTGCCGGCGCCGTGAGCTTCACAGACAGTGTTGCTGTCAAGGTCGAGTACGATGACCAGCCCTCGGGCGGCACCAGCAACACCATCCGCTATTCGCGCGGCCTCGTCGGCGCTCCAACGTTCATGGGTGGTGGCGTCAACGACTTCCAGCGGGTGCAGTTCCAAGTGGGCCTGGTTCAGGAAATCCTCGAAGTGGCGGCCGCGTAATGGATATCGCAAGTCTCTCGGCCCCGACCACAACGCTTGAGGTCATCAATCCAGCGACGGGCGAGCTGATCGGTATTCAAATCGATCTCTACGCGCCGACTGCCGAAGAGGTGAAAGCCGTCGCTAACAAAGCCCGGTCGAAGGCGATGCGGACGCGGAACCCCATTTCGCCGGATCAACAGGACCGATTGGGAACCGACATCTTGGTCGCTTCAATTGCGTCGTGGACCTGGGCTAAGGGCCTAACATTCAAGGGCGAGGCTCCAGACAACTCTGATGATTTCAAACGTCTTGTTGTGACCGCCCCTGAAGGCCATTTCATCGTCAAACAGATCAACGAGGCGTACCAAGACGAAGCGGCTTTTATGAAGCGCTAGAGGATGCTCTAGCTGATGCCGTATTCATTGAAACCCGGTATGACACGCCGGGGTATGGCGGTGAGACCCGTCGGGAGTTCAATCAGAGGTTCGACTTCCCGTCACCCAAGCCTGAGTGGCCCGACGGCTCGGAAGCATGGTGTGAGGTGTTCTTCGATCTTCGTTCATGCGCGGCGCCGGGGCCAAATGGGGCGGTCCCAATGACACCGACGCACATTCGCGACTGGCAGGCGCTAACGGGGACGCACCTAAGCTTGGCTCAGATCGCCGCTATCCGGCGCATGGACACCGCGTTTTGTGAGGCCATGGCGGACGAGTACGCCAGGTACGCTCAAGCCCTAAGAGAGGTTAGTCGAACGCCCGAGATCCAAGCCTGACCGCTCGTTCGACCGTTGCGCAAGCCAGCGCGATAACTTGGGCATCAGCATCCGGAAGCTCACTCGCCGTAAGTTCCGCTGCTTCTTGTGCGCGAGGGCCATCGGATCCGATGCTGTCCAAATGACTATCGATCAGCTCGTAGACTGCTTCGTCATCGTTTGAGGGGCAGTGCATGGCGAACGCCAACAACGCATAGGCGCGCGCCGCCTTCTCATCATTCGCTTCCAGTCCAATTGGCCAAACAAAGCAAACACAAAGGACAGTGAGCATGGATATCGCTTTGATTGGTCTTGCGGCCGATTCTGCACCGATCAAAGGCGCCTCCCAGGATCTGGACGAGTTCACGGCTTCGTCAAAACGGGCTGATGCTGCAAACGATGATCGAGCACGGTCCCATCGCGCCGCGTCGAGTGCCACGGCGGCGAGCACTGCCGCGACCAAAGCGAACACAGCTGCGCTGCAAGCGCAAGCAGCTGCATCTCGCGCCGCAGCGTTTAGACAGCGGATGCTGGCTGTACAGTCGTTGGACGTTGCGCAGTCCCTCGCATTGGGCATGAACCCGATGATGGTCGCTATCCAGCAAGGCGGCCAATTGGCAGGAATCTATGCCGGCCAAGGCGGTGTGGCTGGCGCCTTCAAGGAAGCATCGGCGTCGATTCTTGGGTTTGCTCGGGCCCATCCCGCCGCAATCGCTGTCACGACTGCTTTGGCCTTGGCCGTTGGTGGACTGCGGAACGAGCTGGAAGAAACCACGGGGTCGTCGGTCACGTTGGGGCAGACCGTTACGGCAGTGATGCAGGAGATTTTGGCTTCAGTGAATGCTGTCGCCGCCCCGGCCGTAGCTCTTCTCGGCCGCGCTTTTGCCGTTGTGGCGAACTCGATCTTCGATACGCTCGCTCTTGTCGGCAACAGCATCGTCAACACGTTTGAGTTTGCTTACCGAGCGGTCATCGCTTTGTGGGACAATCTGCCTGAAGCGCTTGGCGATCTCGCATTCTCGGCGGCTCAGCGGGTGGCTGACGCAGTCAACCCGGTCCTTGCCGCCCTCAACATGCCGACTGTGAAGGTCAACAATCCGTTCGAAGGCGAAGCCGCTGGGCTGCAAGGCGCCCTTGGAGCCGCCTACGAAGTTTTCGAGAACGACCGAGTGGGGGAGTTCATAGATCGCGTATCAACGCGCCTAGAAACATTGCAGGCCAACGCCGATGGGGCTGCGGAGGCATTAGGTCGGAGCGCCGATGCTGCGAACAACAATCGACTGCCCATAGACCTGCTGGGCAACAGCCTTTCGGCGGCCAATGACAATCTGCAGTCTTATCAGTCCGTCTTCACCGGCTTCTTCCAGGACTTCAACAGCCAAATACAGAGCGGCGCATCATTCTGGGAGGCCTTCTCACAAGCGGGGATGAACGCCCTCAATCAGATCAGCAGCATGTTGATCGAGATGGCGGCTCAGAACTTGTTCGCCAGTGCCTTTGGTGGGGGCGCGAGCGGCGGCTCTAACTGGCTCTCAGGTCTCTTCGGCGGCTTTTTCGCCAATGGCGCCGCCTTCAACAGTGGACAGGTTACAGCCTTCGCCCATGGTGGTGTCGTAAACCAGCCCACGCTGTTCCCGATGGCGAATGGGGCCGGCCTTATGGGCGAGGCGGGGCCTGAGGCTATCATGCCACTCAAGCGCGGCTCTGACGGACGCCTAGGTGTGGAGGCGCATGGGTTTGCCCCAAGCGCCGCCAACAGCAATCAGCCTATGACGATTAATATGAACGTGGCTGTAGACGGGTCGATGTCTCGTGCCGAGGGCTATCAGCTTGTTGATGGCATGGCTCAACAGCTGCGCCGCGAGTTTCCCGGCGCTGCGGTCAACGCCACGACAACCGCTAACCGCAAGCAGGTAGGGCTCTACTCGTGACGGCGGTCTCTTTTACGCTTCCTGACGACCTTTACAGTGCTGCTTCGATCACTATGCGCCCTATCACGGTTTCGCAGATGAGCCGGGGTGCGCTGACACCGGTCTTCCGGACGCGCGGCGTCTTATCGACCTACTGGATTGCAGAGATCAGCTTCAACCCGATGTACGCTGACAAGAAGCGGCGCCTGGAGGCTTTCATCGGTCGGCTGGATGGTCAGCGCAACCATGTGCTCCTGCACGACAAGGCCCGCGAAAGGCCATTGGGCAAAGGCCTCGGTGCCAACACGAACTATGACTGGGAGTACAGCGGCACCACGTACCCATGGGAGTATAACAGCCGCAC
>JAHCMG010000111.1 GCA_019192585.1 Devosiaceae bacterium MH13 | reverse complement strand
TCTGGCGGCGCGCCGCGCTCCAAGAGATCTCGGTTCTGGAATTGCTGTTTGCGCCCCGGTTCGGTCCCTACGCGTCGCGCACATCTGCTGACGCGCTCTATGATCTGCTCGATGGAACTGAGGTGCGGATCGTGCGGCCCGCAACGTCGGAGCCGATGGCGCTTGGCACCGTGGGCGAAGTGCAGGTCCGCGATAGAGCCTCGGAAGCTTGGTTCAGCACGGGGATGCTCAGCGCGCTTGAACTCGTGCCGCATAACCACCGTGCGCCGAGGCTAACCGGATGGTTGGGGCCGGCCGATGCGGCGCTCACGCTCAAGACGGGGCAGCGGATCGGCGCGGAGCAGCTGGCCTCTGTGGTCGGCTACCACGAGGCTGTGTTGGACGCGCGGCTGCTCGTCGGCGCACGACGGGCACCCGAGACCGATCCCGATTTAACCTTGCAGGTGGAAACCGAAGCCGGCGCCTGGATTGAGGCCGATCTTGCCCAGCGGATGCAGAAGGCGGTTGGGCTCGTCGATTTGCGCATCGAGCGCGTCTTGCCCGGCGCGCTTGCGATGACCGGCCGCGCAGTGGGGTACCGCGCGGCCAGTACGTTGGGCGCGCGCGCTTAGCGCGTGAGGACGATCCGGCCGTCGGTCGCGGGCGCGAACTCGCCGAGCTCGCGCACATGCACCATCACATCATTGGCCATCAGCTTGGCGTCTTCCTCGCGCACCACGCGCGGGGCATCGGCGAACAGGCTGTAACCGTCGCCGCCGCGACCCATGAAGTCGTTGGTGGCGACGGTGTAGGTGGCGCCAGGATCGAGCGGCGCGCCGCCAACCATGACCGAGGTCACGCGGCTGCCCGGCGCCTGGGTCAGGTCCGCTTCAACGACCATACCAGAGATTTGCGGGAAGCGGCCCGAGCCATCTTCAACGCGGCTGAAGCCGTTTTCCAGCGAGGCCAGAACCTGCGCGCCAGTCAGCTCGATCATGATGTTGACGTTGCCGAACGGCAGCTCGGTGAGGATGTCACGGCGGGTGATTTCCGAGCCAGCGGGATAGACCTTGTCGCCACGAATGCCGCCACCGTTGGTGATGGTGATGTCGGCGCCAACGGCCATGCGCATGCCGTCGGCCACGAGGTTGCCCATGGTGGCCTCTTCGCTGCGCACCGACGCGCGGCGGGAATCAAGGTCGCCGGTGATCGTGCCGATAACGACGTTGAGTTCCTCATCAAGGATGGCGTTGAACTCATCGACGCGGGCTTGGACGGCCGCATCTTGCTCCATGCCGAGTGTGGCGATGGGGCGGAACGACAGGAAGGTGTCGACGTCGCGGTCATCGCCTTCGACTTCGATGATGGCGGTGACGTCGACGGCGGTGACATAGTCGGCCTGTTCGCGGGACTCGACCAGTGCCGAGCGGCCATCAAACGAGACCGTCAGCAGGTGATCGTCGCCCGACAGGATGAGGTCAAAGTCGCCGGTCTCCTGCATGGCCCGGTCGATGCCGATATAGTTGTGGGTGACGACGACGATCATATCGGCGCCGGCATCGCGCAGGGCATCTGCCTGGCTCGACGCTGTTTCCATAGCGCCGGCGATCTGCAAGCTGCCCGGTGAGGATTTCACCGGCGCGTCTTCCGCGGTCAGGCCGATCACACCGACCATGAAGCCTTCAATGTCGAGCATCTGGGTGTCGGCGAAGCCGTCGAGCACCGAGCCATCCTCGTTGCGCAGGTTGGCGGCCAAAAGCGGGCACTGCGCTTCGCCCATCCGGGCGCGGAACGCTTCTTCGCCGAAATCGTACTCGTGGTTGCCGGGCACGAACACGTCCGGGCCGATCATGTTGAACAGTTCGATGATGTGCTCGCCCTGGTCGAACGAAGACAGGAGCGAGGGCGAGATGACATCGCCCGCAACCGCGAAGACGAGGTTCTCATTGGCGGCGCGCTCTTGCGCCACGACCGTGGCAAGGCGGCCAAAGCCGCCCTCGTCGGAGCGGTTGTCGACCCGATCGATATCGTTGACGAGCAGGAACGTAACGTTGACGGTTGTCGTCTCCTGCGCGATGGCCGGCGCCGCGAAAAGCGCTGTGCTGGCGACCAGCGCCAACAGGGCGCGTGCGGGTGTGTGTTTCATCGGTGAGCCTCCCTCAAGGCAACTGAACCGGCAGGTTTTTCTTGGGCCTCATCGCAGCCGGCATGCGGGTGGGCCCGACGGAAACTGGTTTCCTGTTGCACGGGGCAATCATTGGGTTGTGACAGTAACATGACAGATTAATGACGGCCGACAAGCGGTTCGGGCCCGATGGCGTGCTGAAACATGCGGCAACGCACCGCGCGGCTGGTGCCGGGGCATCCGATCCGCTTGCAGTGCCGTAGATAATCATGTTTTCAGGATATCTGCGGCGTCGGGAGCCGCACAATCGGAGCCTTGTAGGTGAACACGCAAGATCACAAAGCGTTTGACGTGCGCACGGTTGCGCCTGCCGAGCCGAACCGCTCGGTGGACGTGTCGGTGCTGCCCTCTGATCACCCGCAGGTGACGTTTGGCAAGGTGGGCGTTCTGCTGGTCAATCTCGGCACGCCCGATGACACCAGCTACGGGCCGATGCGGCGCTACCTTGAAGAGTTCCTGACCGACAAGCGGGTCATCGAGTGGCCCAAGGCGCTGTGGTACCCGATCCTTTACGGTATCGTGCTGTTCACCCGGCCCGGCAAGAAGGGCAAGGACTACAAAACGATCTGGAACGAGGAGCTCGATGAGAGTTTCCTGCGCACCTACACGCGCAGCCAGGCCGAGCAGATGGCCCAAGCTTTCGCCGGCAACGATAAGGTCGTCGTCGATTGGGGCATGCGCTATGGCAACCCGTCGATCGCCTCACGGCTTGAAGCGCTGAAAGCACAGGGCTGCGACCGGATCCTCCTGTTCCCGCTCTACCCGCAATATGCCTCCGCGACCACGGCGACGGTGAATGACAAGGCCTTCGAGCATCTGATGAAGCTACGCTGGCAGCCGGCCATTCGCACGGTGCCAGCCTATCACGATGAGCCGGTCTATATCGACGCGCTGGCACGCTCGATCGAAGAGCATCTGGCGACGCTCGATTTCGAGCCGGAGGTTGTGATCGCCTCCTATCACGGCATTCCGGACAGCTACTTCAAGAAGGGCGACCCGTACCACTGCCATTGCCACAAGACGACGCGCTTGCTGCGCGAGCGGCTGGGCTGGTCGGATGACAAGCTGATCACCACGTTCCAGTCGCGGTTCGGGCCCGAAGAGTGGCTTCAGCCCTATACTGACAAGACGATCGAGGCGATGGCGAAGGCCGGCACCAAGCGGATGGCCGTGTTCAACCCTGGCTTTGTGTCGGACTGCCTTGAGACGCTCGAGGAGATCGCGGGCGAAGCCCACGAGATCTTTGAGGAGCATGGTGGCGAGCATTTCACCCACATTCCCTGCCTCAATGACAGCGACCATGGCATGCGGGTGCTTGAAGCGATCACGCGCCGCGAGCTTCAGGGCTGGGTTGAGTAGGCACCTGTTTTTGGAGCCGCGCGCTTCTCGCCTCTACTAGCCACCCATCCGGACGTCATCCTCGGGCTTGACCCGAGGATCCAACCCTAGAGCGAAGCGACGCACGCCTGTGCCTGTCGGTGCATGGATGGCCGGTTCAAGACCGGCTATGACGGCGGAGAGGTTTCGGTTCAAGGCCGGGATGGCAGGCGGCCTGGCACCCTTCAATCCGACCTTGCGCGTCGCGTCGCTCGACGTGCGCCGGAACTAGAGCTCGTGATCGTGCGGGATGGGCGGCTCTTCACGCATCAGCAGGATTGAGATGCGGCGGTTCGCCGGCAGCTGCGGGTCGTTGGCAAACAGCGGTTCGCTGTCCGCGCGGCCAACCACCGAGTGGAAGCGCTCGATAGGAATGCCGTAATCTTGCAAGATACGGCGCGCCGCATTTGCTCGGTCGGCCGACAGTTCCCAATCGGTGTAGGCGGCGTTCAGCGGCGGGTTCGTGGACACGGCCGTGTGGCCGGTGATCTGAATGCGGTAGGGGAACTGGCGCAGGACCGGGGCCATCTCGGCAAGCAGAAGCCGCGTCGTTTCGTAAGGATAGCGCGAGCCTTCTGGGAACATAGAGCGGCCATCCTGGTCGACCAGCGAGATGTTCAGCCCGTCCTCGTTCTCTTCGATGATGATGTGCTGCGAGAGGTTCGTGATCTCGGGCAGGTCCTGCCAGGCTTGCCGCAGCGACGCGGCGGCGGTGGCGAACCGGCGCGGGATCTCGGTCTCGGCCTGCTCGATCGTGTGCGTGTTGGCTTCCGGCCCCTGCTGCGCGCGCATGTCATGGCGCTCATTGGCGAACTCGGAATCCTCCGGCGTGTCGACAACGCCGACCCGGCGCACATAGTCGCGCAGCGGGGCGCCTTCGAGCTCGATCATGCCCGCGCGGCGCACCGTTTCCTGGCTACCGAACGCGTCGCGCATCGAGCCGGCAACGACCTGCAGCTTCTGCTGGTCCTGGATCGAAAACGAGATGATCAGAACGAAGAAGCAGACCAGGATCGACATCAGGTCGGCGAACGTGACCAGCCAACCTGGTGCGCCTGCTGCTTGTGACTTTTTCCGGGCCACGATGCGCTCCGCTTTCCTGGCGCCTTAGGCCGCTTCGGCCAGCTCGTTGCGCTGCTTATCGGGCAGATAGGCAAGCAGCATCTCGCGGATTAGCGCTGGGCTCTTGTTCTCGCGCACCTGAGAGATGCCATCGATGATGAGCGACAGGTTCACCTCTTCAACGGCAAACTTGGATTCAAGCTTGTCGGCGATGGGCAAGCACACAAGGTTGGCGATGATGGCGCCGTACATGGTCGTCAAAAGCGCGATGGCCATGGCGGGGCCGATGGTGGATGGATCATCCATGTTGGCGAGCAGCTGGACGAGGCCAACCAGCGTTCCGATCATGCCGAAGGCCGGGGCGCTTTCGCCAAGCGCTTTGAAGACCCGCTGACCTTCGCTGAGGCGCTCAAGCGACAGGTCCCGCTCGCGCTCAAGGCTCTCACGAATGAACGAGGGCTCGAAGCCGTCGGTCACATATTGCGTGCCCTTTTGCAGCATCGGGTGGGACACCTCGACGCTCTCCAGGCCCAGTGGGCCGGACTTGCGGACGATATCGCCCAGTTCGGCGATCTCTTCGACCAGCTCCATCGAGTTCTGCTTTTTGTGCTTAAACGCTTCCTTGCCACCGAGCATGAAGGCTTGGCCGATGCCAGACAGCGGGAAACGGATAAGTGTCGCGGCGAGGCCCCCGCCGATCACGATCAGGATCGAGGGAAGGTCGATGAACTGGCCGATGCTTCCGCCAAGAAGCATGGCCGTCACGACGACCCCAAGGCCTGCCACAATGCCGATAATCGTTGCCAGATCCATGCGTGATCCCTCGGGCGGTTCGATAGGCTTTGCAGGTCTCGGCGCCGCAAAAACACGCGGATCCGCCCCTGCATTCGATCCTCACCCTAGGCGCGTGATGGCAAACGAGTGCTAAAGCTAAAGCAGGCAAAAGGCTCAGATTGGCGAAAGCTGCCAGTAGGGTTAGCGGATGCTGAACGGCGCAGAAACGCGGCGTTAACCATCGGTGTTTACCTCTGGTTGACGATTGATCGTTCCCCGCCAAAGGCTTGCGCGCCGCCATGGCACCGCACTTGTCGCCCCCTATGCTGCTTCGATGCGCCCGCCACGGCCCGCTGTTGGCGCTGGCGATGGTGCTTGCCGCTGCGCCTGACGTCGCCGTTCGAGACGCCCACGCGCAGGCCCTCGCCGTTCTTGAGGAGGCAGAGGATGGCGAGGCCAACAATGGCCAGCCCGATGATGGCGAAGAGGTGGGCCGCTTCGAGTTTCCCCAGCCGCTGCCTTTGCGCCCTGGCGAAGAGATCACCGACCCAAATGACCCACGCCTTGCCGGCGATGAGGAGGCACAGGCCCGCGCTGCCCAGGCAGGCCAAGCGCGTCGTGCGCCGACAGGGGGGCTGCGCACCTTTGCCGAGGATGACCCGGAGCAAGACGGTGGCGCGGGCGAACGGTTTCGCACAACCGGTCAGATCCGCGCGGATGAGCTCGAGCGCTTCGCTATCCCCGAGGGTGAGCTGATCACCGGCGCGATCGGGGAAGATGGCGAGGTGCCGGAGGCCGAGGATGGGTTCGAAGAAGACCCGTTCGCGCCGCTCGGCATCCGCCAGGGCCCGCTTACCTGGTTTCCGGCACTTGATCTGGCCGTCGGCTATGACAGCAATGTCGATGGCACGGTCGATGCGGTCGAGGTGACGACACTGAGGCTCTCCCCCGAGGTGCGGGTGGTCAGCGATTGGCGCCGGCACGCGTTCGAAGCCGAGGTTCGCGGCAGCCTGACGGCCTTTGACGATGGCCGCGATCCGTCCCTGACGCTTGAAACCAATGCCGAACTTCGTCTCGATCTCGGTCTGGAGACGGCGGTCACCTTGCGTGGTGGGTACCTGCTCGAAGGTGAGGCAGAAAGTGACCCGAACGCGGCGGCGGGCGCCTCTGGGCTGACGGATACGCAAGAGATACGCGGCGCTCTGGGCGTTGCCCGGCGCGTCGGGCCCGTAGAGGTCAGCGGCGAGGTGGAAGCCTCTCGCTTTCTGTTCGCCGACACATCGTTGGGCGGCGGCGGGACGCAAGCCAATGATGACCGCGACCGGACCGACTTTGAAGCCACATTGCGGCTCGAGCGCGCCGAAGGCCCGCTGATCCGGCCGTTTGCCGAAGGCTCGGTGACCGTGCGCCGGTTCGACCAGTCGGTGGACCGCAACGGGTTCCGCCGCGACAGCTTGGGTTACGCTTTGCGCGGCGGTCTGATCGTGGCCGACGACGCGCCTCTGCGCGGCTCGGTCTCGCTGGGCGTCGCGGGCGAAACGTTCGATGATGATGCGCTGGATGATGCTGTGGCGCTGACCGCGCAAGCGGGCCTGACCTGGGATGTCACCGCGCTGACCAGCGCCACGCTCGATATCGAGACAACGCTTGACCCGACCACACGGGCGGGATCCGGCGTTGGGGTCACCCGCAGCGTGGTTCTGGGCCTCAGCCACCGCTTGCGGCGCAACGTTGAGCTGCGAGCCTCCGCCGGCGTCGAAGACACCGACTTTAGCGGCACCGACGACGAGACGCGGACCTATAGCGGTTCGGCGGGCGTGACATGGCAAATGTCGCGGGTGGTGGGGTTCCGGATCGACGGCACCTACAGCCACGAGCCTGATAATGCCGGCGATGTGGACGCGTTCACGCTCGAAGCCGGCGTGACCCTCCGCCGCTAAGCTGCTTCGACGGAGCCGCGTGTGGCGATGATCTCGCGCAGCGCGGCCTGGAACCCCGGGGCGATGTCCGGCCGCGACAGCGCAAAGGCAACATTCGCCGCCAAGAAGCCCGACTTTGAGCCGCAATCATAGGTCGTGCCGTTGAAGGGCATGGCGAAGAAGGGCTGTGTGCCGTGCAAGGCGAGCATGGCATCGGTGAGCTGGATCTCGCCGCCCGCGCCGGCTGCCTGGTTGGACAGGATCTCCATCACTTCAGGCTGAAGGATGTAACGCCCGGTGATGTAGAAGTTCGACGGCGCTTTGTCGGCTTCTGGCTTTTCAACCATTTCGGTCACTTCAAAGCCGCCGGGCACATCTTTCCCGCGCCCGACGATGCCGTACTTGGTGACCTCTTCGGGCTCGCACTCCTCAACCGAGACGATGTTACCGCCGGTCTCATTGTACTGCTCGCTCATCTGCTTGAGGCAGCCCTGGGGCGCCTGCATGATCATATCGGGCAACAGAACCGCAAAGGGCTCATCGCCGACCATCTCGCGGGCGCACCACACGGCGTGGCCCAGGCCCAGCGGCTCTTGCTGACGGGTGTAGCTGACGGTGCCGGCCTTCGGCATCTGGCTGTCGAGCCGTTCGAGCTCGGTGAATTTGCTGCGTTTTGCCAACGTGTCGCGCAGCTCGACCTGAATGTCGAAATGGTCCTCGATGACCGATTTGTTGCGCCCGGTGACGAAGATGAAGTGCTCGATGCCCGCTTCGCGCGCTTCCTCAAAGACATATTGGATGACCGGCTTATCGACGACCGTCAGCATCTCTTTGGGCATCGCCTTGGTGGCGGGCAAAAACCGTGTGCCGAGGCCTGCAACCGGAAACACTGCCTTTCGGATCGCGCGCGTCATGGTTCGTTTACCTTGTTGATTCACACCTTGTTGAGAGAAGTCCTAGGCCAAGCGTGCCTGATTTGGCACCCCGCAATGCGCGCAATGCCCAGATGTTTGGGGCGTTTGGGCGCCGATTGCGCGAAATCTGCCGCACCGAAGGAGCGTTGAAGCTGCGATGAGCGTTTTGGTTACCGGGGGCGCGGGCTATATCGGCTCGCACATGGTGCACGCGCTGGTTGATCGCGGGGAGAGCGTGCTTGTCATTGACAATATGACCACCGGCTACCGGCCGAACCTCGCGCCGCAGGCGGTGCTCGTGGTGGGCGATATTGGCGACCAGATCCTGGTGGAGCGGCTGATGCGCGAGTACAGCGTGGATGCTGTGGTGCATTTCGCCGGCTCGATCGTCGTGCCCGAGTCGGTTGCCGACCCGCTTGCCTACTATGCCAACAACACCGTCAAATCACGGACACTGATGGCGGCAGCGGTGACCTGCGGCGTGGAGCATTTCATCTTTTCATCGACCGCCGCCGTCTACGGCATGCCGACCACAGACATGGTCAAAGAAGTCACGCCCACGGCGCCCATCTCGCCTTATGGCAGTTCAAAACTGATGACCGAGATGATGCTTGCCGACACCGCGCGGGCGCACAAATTCCGCTACACGGCGCTGCGCTACTTCAACGTTGCGGGCGCTGATCCGGACGGGCGCGCGGGCCAGTATTCTGCCAATGCAACGCACCTCATTAAGATCGCGACGCAGACCGCTCTGGGCCAGCGCGACCATATGAGCATTTTCGGCGCCGACTACGACACCCCTGACGGAACCGGCGTGCGCGACTATATCCACGTGTCCGATCTGATTGCGGCCCATTGCCTGGCGCTCGATCGGCTGCGCCAGGGTGGTGACAGCCTTGTTGCCAATTGCGGCTATGGGCGCGGCTACTCGGTTCGCGATGTCATCGCGTCGGTCAAGCGTGTGGCCAATGTGGACTTTGAGGTGCGCGAAGCACCACGCCGCGCTGGCGACCCCGGAACGCTGGTTGCGCGGTCCGATCGGGCCCGTGAGATGCTCGGCTGGGTGCCGCAGCACGATGATTTGGACACAATTGTGGGCCACGCGCTTGCCTGGGAAGCGCGGCTGAGCGGCCGCAATGAACCTGTGACGTGATCACCAATGCCGGCGATGAGGAGGCCGACATGACTGAACGCACACATCTGACCCGTCGCGGCTTTGCCGCCGGCACGATCGCCTTAGCCGCTGCGCCGGCGCTGCCGACGGTCGGCCACGCTGACCCTGGCTTTCAAGGCTGGGTATCGCAGTTTCAGGCCGAAGCGCGCGGTGCGGGCATTGCCGACGCCGTCCTCCAGCGCGCTTTTGCAGGCGTGACCGCGCCCGATGACGCTGTGCTGCGTGCCGCGAGCGCGCAGCCGGAGTTTGTGCGGCCGATCTGGGAGTATCTCGACAGCGCCGTCTCGTCGCGCCGGATCTCAAACGGTCAAGAGAACGTACGCGAGCAAACGATGCCCTTGGCGCGTATCGAAGAGGCCACGGGTGTCTCGCAACATGTTTGCGTCGCCATCTGGGGCATCGAATCCTCCTATGGCGCGGTGCTGGAAAACCGCAATGTCGTGAAGCCCGTGATCCGCTCGCTGGCGACGCTAGGCTATGCCGATGAGCGTCGGCGCCGGTTCGGGCGCGAGCAGCTGTTTGCGGCTCTGCAGATCCTGCAGCGCGGCGACACAACGCCTGACAGGATGTTCGGCTCCTGGGCGGGCGCGATGGGGCACACCCAGTTCATCCCGACGACCTATCTTGCGCACTCGGCCGACTATGATGGTGATGGCCGCTCCGACATCTGGGACAGCATCCCCGATGCCCTCTACTCGACGGCGAACTATCTGCGCGCGTCGGGTTGGGTTCCGGGCCACACCTGGGGCTATGAGGTGCAGATCCCTGGCGGCTTTGATTGGCGGCTGGCCGATGAGACGACCGAGCGCTCGCTGGCGCAATGGGAGCAGCTTGGCGTGCGCCGCGTGGCGGGCCGCGTCTATCCGCGCCCTGGCGATATGGGCAAGCTCGTCGCGCCCGCTGGTTCGGGCGGCCCGGCGTTCCTGATGCTGCGCAATTTCGATGTCATCAAGCGCTACAACAACGCGACCTCCTACGCGCTCGCGGTGGGCCATCTGGCCGACCGGTTGAAGGGTTTTGGCGGCTTCATCTCTGAGTGGCCGCGTTCGCTTCAGCCTCTAAGCCGCGATCAGGTCCGCCAGATGCAGACCTTGCTGACGCAGCGCGGCTTCCCAACCAATGGTGTCGATGGCAAAATCGGGCCCAATACCCGCGCGGCCGTCCGCAACTTCCAGGCGTCTGTCGGCATGGTCCCGGACGGGTTTGCGTCGACCGCGATCCTGTCGCGCTTGGGCGGTTAGGCACGGCACGTTTGAGGGCACCTCAGCGTCTTTTGCCGGTCAAGACCCTGTGCTAGCGTCCGCCCGCACACATCATGGGCGGAGAAGAGCGGGTGCTTCGGCGTCACACCACAGTCTCGAGATTTGCGCGGCATTGGGGCCGTACCTTGGCCATCGTCATGCTGTCGCTGGCGGTTCTGGCAACCGCTGAGCTGCCCGGCTTTGTCTCGTCGGCCGACGCGCAGAGCTGGCGCAACGAAGACCCCAGCGCCATTGTGTTGCCCGGCACGCCAGGAAACATGACGCGCCGCGACCGTGAGCGGCAACGCACCGGCAGCGGTGGCACGCCCGGGGGGCTGTTCCGGATCTTCCGTTTTGAACCCCAGCGCCGGGCCGGGCCGACGCCCCGCCAGTCCTTGCCCGGGTCCCCGCGTGTGAGGCAGTCAGCGCCCGCCCCGGCGGTGCCGCGCGTTATTCTGCCGCCACCCAAAGATGAGGACGCGCTGGCGGTGCTGTCGATTGGCGATGAATTCGCCGATCAGCTGCATGTGGGCATGGTTGACCGGCTCGACGGCGAGCGGAAGCTTGAATCGTTTGGCTTTTCCATTCCCGGCAGCGGGCTGACCAACCCGTCGGCCAGTGTCGATTGGATGGTCGAAGGCCCTCAGCGCATCGAGCAGCATGAGGGCGAGATTGCCGCCGTCCTGGTTGCCTTGGGCTTTTCGGACGGGCGGGCGCTGATCGATGGGCCACGAACCTATGAGTTCGGCACCTCTGAATGGCGCCAGTTTTACCGCAACCGGGTCACCTCGCTTGCGCTGACGCTACTTGCCGAGGGGCACCCGGTTATCTTTGTTGGCCTACCGCCGATGGCCGACCCGGTGCGCAATGGCGAGGTGCAGATCGTCAACCAGGTGATTGAAGAGGGCGTGGCACCGACGCGGGCACGCTTTGTTTCGGTCTATGAAGCGTTCGCCGATGAGAACGGCAACTATGTGCGTGCGGGGCCAAGCCTGGCGGGTGAGGTTGTGAACCTGCGCACCCGCGATGGCATCTTCCTCAACCGTGCGGGGCGGGAGAAGTTCGCCCAGTTCGCTGAGCGCTATGTTCCGCGCCCTGGCCAAGAGGTGCTGGAGCCGCAGGTCTCTTCGGTGGTCTTTGAGGGCAGTTCGCTGTCTGAGGATGGCGTTGGGCCGGTCATCTTGTTGACGTCCGGCTTTGCGGATCCCACGGCGACGCTGCTTGAGGATGCTGACAGCGCGCGGCCCGAAGATGAAGCGGTGCGGGACCGGTTGTTGCGCGGTGTGAGCACCACACCGCCGCCCACACGGGCGGACGCGTTCCGCCCGCCTGAAGGCGCCCTGTCGCCCGAAGGCTAGCGCTACCGAGGTGGCGCTTTAGCGGGGCAGGGTGGTCTCGCCCATCAAATCGAGATCGATGGCACGGGCGGCCTGGCGGCCCTCGCGGATCGCCCAGACGACCAGGCTCTGGCCGCGGCGGATGTCGCCAGCGACATACAGGCCATCGAGTGAGGTCTTATAGTCCTTGTCGTTGGCGAGGATGTTTTTGCGCCGGTCGCGCGCCAGGTCCGCGCCGAAGGCATCGGCGATGCCGCCGTTCTTGGGGCCCGAGAAGCCGATGGCAATCAGCACCAGATCGGCGCGAAGGACAAATTCGGTGCCTTCGATCGGCACGCGCTTCTCGTCGACGCGGGCGCATTCGACGCCCACCACTTTGCCGTCTTCGCCCTTGATGCCAAGGGTTGCCGCCGAGAACTCGCGCTCGGCGCCTTCGGCCTGCGAGGAGGAGGTGCGGAACTTGGTGGGCCAGTAGGGCCAAACCGCCATCTTG
>JAHCMG010000012.1 GCA_019192585.1 Devosiaceae bacterium MH13 | reverse complement strand
CCCAAATCTGGTCTTCGATGCGCATGATCGGGTTCAATGAGTTCATCGCACCCTGGGGGATGTAGCTGACCCGACGCAGCCGCGTTTTGCGCATCTCCTCTTCGCCCAGATCAAGGATCTCAGTGTCACCAAGTTTGATCGAGCCCGCCGAGACGAAGCCAGGCGCCGCGAGCATCTGCATCACGGCGAGCGCGGTGGTGGTTTTGCCAGAGCCCGATTCGCCGATGAAGCCGACGCGGCGGCCCTCGTAGATCTTCAGGCTCAGCGAACGGACCGCATGCACCAGGCCGCCCGAGGTGGGAAAATCGATCGAGATGTCCTGCAGGGTTAGGACCACTTTGCCGGACGTGTCGACGGGGTGCTGGATGGTTTCACTGGTCATCGTCCCAGCCCCTACAGTTTGCGCAGCCGCGGGTTCGACACTTCGTCGAGCCCAAGGTTTACGAGCAAAAGCGCGATGAACATGATCGCGAGCAGCGCGGTGGGTAGGCCCCACCACCACCACAGGTTCTGGATCAAAGCGCCGGAATTGATGGCGTCATAAATCACCCGGCCAAGCGTCGGGATGCGTTGTGGGCCAAGGCCCAGCACTTCGAGGCCAACCGCGGTGACGATGGCGGTGGTGACGTTGGCGATGAACGAGCCGAACAGGTAGGGCACCAGGTTCGGCATCATTTCGCGGAACATGATGTGCATCGTGGAGGCGCCCGACAGCTGCGCCATTTTCACATAGCCCGACTCGCGCATCGACAGGACCTGTGCGCGGATGAGGCGCGTTGGCGATTGCCACATGAAGCCGGCGATCAGGACCGCCATCATGATCAGCGAGACATCCCCAAAAGCCGCCTGGAAGACCACCAGTATGAGGAGCGGCGGCATGGTGATCATCACGTCCGAGAGGATGCGGATCACATCGTCGACGCGGCCGCCGATGAAGCCGGCGGAAAAGCCCAAAAAGATGCCCGTTGACATGCCGATGAGCGAGGCCACAGCGCCGATCATCAGCGTGTTGGGTGTGCCGACGATCAAAAGCGCGAGCAGGTCTCGCCCAGCGCCGTCGGTGCCGAGGGGATAGTCCGCGACGCCCGGCGTGCCGCGCAGGTTTTCAAAGCCCACCGGCGGCAAACGCAGCGGCGTGGAGCCGGTGAAGACCAGTTCGGTGTTCCACAAGAACTGACCGATCATGCCCATCAGGATGATGAACAGGAGGATGCCAACGCCCCACAGAAGCTTGGGGTTGAGCCAGGGATTGTCGAACCGGTTGAACTTGCCCGACGCCGTGGATGTGTCGACCACGCCGGCGGCCTCGGAATCCGTTGTCGGACCGAGATTAGAGCCCTGTTGGGTGGTGTCGGCCATCACGCTGCTCCTTGGGTGGATTGGCGGATGCGCGGGTCGATCAGCGGGTAGATAAGATCAACGATGAAGACGCTGGCAGCGGTCATCAAAATGATGATGAAACTGACCCCCTGAATGACCGCGAAATCCTGGTCGAGGATCGCGTCATACAAAAGCTTGCCCATGCCATTGTAGGAGAAGATTCGCTCGACAAGGATCTGGCCGGAGACCAACAACCCAATCTTCAGCGCGAAGGCGGTGACCTGTGGCAAGATCGCGTTGCGGACCATGTATTTGTACAAAACATAGCGCGGGCGCAGGCCCTTGGCCTTGGCGAGGTTCACATAATCCTCGCCCTGCACCGTGATCATCAGGCCGCGCATCCCCAGCGTCCAGAACCCGAACGTCACAAGGATGATCGAAAGCGCCGGCAGCGTGCCGTGGTAGATGACCGAGTTGACGAATTCGAGCGTGAAGCCTGGCTCGACGTTGAGCCCGTAGGACCCGGTGAGCGGGAAGAAGAAATCGCCGCCAGTCCATTGCCGCATCTTGATCGACAGAAGGTAGAGCAAGAGCAGCCCCGACAGGATCGGCGGGATGGCGGTGAAGATCATTAAGCTCGGTATGACGACCTTCCACACCCGCGGCGTCCGCTCCCAAACCATGAAGGCGCCCAGCGCATTGCCGATGATGAAGGTGATGATGACCGACAGCAGCATCAGCCCCAGCGTCCAGGGCAGGGCTTGCCAGATCAGCGCGGCAACGGGCGTTGGGAAGCTTGCGGCCGACAGGCCGAAATCGAAGGTGATGATGGAGCGCAGGTACAACAGGTACTGCATCCATAAGGGCTCGTTGAGGCCGAACCGTTCGCGCAGCTGTTCGAGGATTTGATCGGCGCCTTCAACAAACGCGCCGCCAGCGGCCATGCGGCCAAGCATGACTTCGGCGGGGTCAACCGGTGAGAGCCGCGGGATGATCCAGATCAGCGTTGCAGCGAGCCAGACCGTGATCACGAACGTGATCAGCCGATTGAGTATGTACTCGCGAGGTATGCCACTGCTCGCCGCGCCGCTCATGCGCCCGCCTCCCACATGTATCGCTCGGATCTTGCGCTTCGCTTGCCTGCGGCTCGTTCAACGTGCGATCCGAGGTCTCTTTTTGCTCGGATCTTGCGCTTCGCTTGCCTGCGACTCGTTCAACGTGCGATCCGAGGTCTCTTTTTGCTCGGATCTTGCGCTTCACTCGCCGGGGGCTCGCTCAACGTGCGATCCGAGCTGAACACAGCCGCTTATGGTTGCGGCCTTTGCAAAAAGGGCGGGGCGCCGTTTGGCGTCCCGCCCTCAAGGGTCTGGTTACTCGGCCTTCTCGAGATTGTGGATGATCTGGTGCGCAGACCCCCACCAGAAGGCTGGGTGGTTGTAGTTGTTCTCCGACGTCGGCCAGCCCGTCCAGTAGGTGGTGTTGAACGGCAGCAGCTTGGCCGCCTGCACCAGCGGCACGAACGGCACTTCCGCTGCCAGATAGCCATGCGCCTCGGCGACCATGTCGACGATCGCCGGATCACCCACCGCCATGGTGCCCATCTGTTGGACGATCTCGGTGTAGGCTGCGGTTGCGTCGGTGTCCCAACGGCCGGTGTTGTTGAAGCCCGGCGCGCGCTCACCAATCGGCGCGATGGTCGCGTTGGTGTAGCGGTTCATCGATGCCCATGGCTCGTTGACCGAGCCGCAGGACAGCCACGAATAGCTCATGTCGTAGCCGCCCAGCGGCAGGACTTCGCCCCAGAACACCGAGTTCTCGACGGGGACGGCGCGGGCGGAGATGCCTGCGCGGTTGAGCTGCTCGACGATCACATCGATGGTGCGCGTGTACTCTGCCGACGCTGAGTTGACGTGGATGTTGGCTGTCAGGTCTTCGCCGTCGAGCTCATAGATCCCATCGTCGCCCATCACGTAGCCATTGGCTTCGATGATGGCCTGTGCGCCCGCAACGTCCGCGTCCGCCGTGAAGCCGTTTCCGGCCGCTTCAACCGCCGAGATGAACGGCTCCATCGCGCCATATTGCACAAACATGGACCGTGAAGGCTGCGTCGTGCCCTCGTAGGCGACATTGACGATCTGGTTGCGGTCGATGAGCATCTCAACGGCGCGCCGCATATCGACATTGTCCCAGGGCGCAACGGTGGTGTTGAACTCCATCTGCCGCGCGCACGGATCGGGCCAAGCATAGGGCAGGTCGTCGAACCAGGCGATGACATTGGGGTTCTGGAACTGCATCGCCTCAAAGGTGCCGAGCGTCACCGCCTGGGCGGCGTCCATTTCGTTGGCAACCATCAGCTGGGCGCGGTTCTCTTCGCCGCCCGATTCAAGGAAGATGACCCGCATCGGCTCGGGCAGGTCCATAAAGCCCGACGCTGCGCCCCACCAACCATCGTTCCGGTCCCAGATGGCGCGGTTCGTCGCGATGGAGTTCAGCGTTTAGGGGCCGGTGCCAACCGGTGGGTTGAAGGCGAAGGTTGCCGGGTCCTCGCCCGCCCAAACATGCTCCGGCATGATCAGGAACGAGCCAAAAATCCGGTTGGCGAAATTCTCGAGCACGAAGCGCGGGTTGGCCGAGTTGAGTGTGAAGGTCACGGTGAGATCGTCGACCTTTTCGATGCTGGCTACCTGGGCCCGGATGGTCGCTGGTTCACGCTCGGACAGGCCCTCATTGTCGAGCGCCATCTGAACGGTGAACACGACATCATCGGCGTTGAATGTTTCGCCGTCCGACCAGGTGACGCCGTCACGCAACGTGATGGTCCATTGGTCCTGAGCGTCGTTGGCCTCAAAGCCGGTGGCGAGCCAAGGCTCGATCTCGCCGGACTCGTAATTGAGGATGAACAGCGGCTCCCACATGGTCTGGTGGGCGCCGTGCTGCCGCTTCACGCCGGGCGTGAATGGATTGAAATTTTCGGGGTCGCGGATCGTCCGGTCGATATCGAAGACCACTGTGTCTTCGCGCGGGACGTCTTGGGCGCTCACGGCGCCCGTCAGTGCAACGGCGAACGCCGTGCCAGCGAGCAAGCTGGCTTTCAGGTGGTTCATGCTATCCTCCCATGGTGAGCCAACTTGTCCCCGATTTTCGGGTGACTGCCAGCTTTCTTGAAGCTTAGGTTGACGAAAGGATAAGTCCATATTGAATACGAATGCAAGCGCTTGCTTCGGCTCTCCTCCGGATCAGCGAACATAGTCCATCACAAGCACGCGGGTGCTTTGCGGCAGGTCGGCTTTGGACAGCGATGCTGTGTGGCCAAAGACAAAATCGACGTCGGCATCGTCGTAATAGTCGAGGAAACTCTCGATCCACATCGTGTTGCGTGGCCGATAGGTCAGCGTACGAAAATGCATTGGGATCACAAGCTTAGGCTTCACACGCTTGATCAAAGCATCGAGGTCGGGAAGCTCGATCGTGAGGTAGCCTCCGGCCAGAGTGAGGAGCACATCCACCCCTTCAAAGAACGCCATCTGGGCGTCGGACAACGGGTTGCCCACGTCGCCCATATGGGCGATCTGCATGCCGTCGAGCTCAAAACGGTACATACCGTTCTGGCCGGGCACACCGCGTGGATGGTTGACCCATTCAGCGGCCTCGATCGCTTTCACTGTGATGCCCGCCGCTGAGGCGCTGCCGCCATCAAGCGCGGTATCGAGCGCATTGATCACCGCCGGGTTGCCGGCAATGAGATCGGCGCGGCAATGGGCGTCATCATCATCGGATGAGATGATAACCAGGTCCGCCGTTCTGGTGATCGGCGGATAGCCGACACCTTCAGGCGTGTAGGGATCGGTGATGATGGTGGTGCCATCGTCGGCGGTTAGGTGAAAGGCGGCGTGGCCGAGCCAGGTGATTTCCATGCGTGTTAGTCCTTCAGGGGCGGGCGCCAAGCTCTGCAGCTAGGTCAGCACATCCTCGCTCGCCCGACAGTGCCAGCAATGGCGATGCATTGGTATCGGGTTTTCGGCTGCCCCGCGTGTGCTGGGTCCTGAGGGCTCAGTTTCCACCCAGTCAGTTTCCGCCAACATTGCGCGGTCCGTCTTTGGGGATAAACACATCGCTCTGTGGCCGTGCGTGATGTTGCCAGCGCTCGCTTGGATCAAAGCCGCGACAGATGATGGCCTCGATGCCCTGTTTCCAGGTGTCATCGGTCACGGTCACCTCGGGCGGGCAGTAGCGGATCGTCAGCCCACAGCGGCGCCGATCTGACCTGTTGGGCAAGGACCCGTGCGCCAGCATGTCCGCGTGCAAAGAGAACTGCCCGGCCAGCAGATCGTTCGAGACCGGTTCTCCCATGGCCTCCGCGCCAACAAGCTCCTTGTTGAGCACATTGCCATCGCCGGCCGCCCGCCACTCAAGCGGCCCTTTGTCGTGGGTGCGCGGCAAAAACCGCATGGCCGCGTTTTCCGCATCGGTGTCGTCGATGGCCAGCCACACGGTCACCGTGCGGGTTGGAGAAAGGTGCCAAAAGCTTGCATCCTGGTGCCAGGGCACAGTTTTCGGGTCGCCGGGCATCTTGGCGAAGAAGTGCGACGCCCAGCAGATGATGTTCGGGCCGAGCAGGTCCTCCACATGATCGAGGATCGTGGGGTTGGTGCACAGATCCCAGAGGCCGGCGAGCCGCGCCTGGAAGCAGTTGATGGCATAGCCACCATCTGGCCCCGCCTGGGTGAGCAGCGTGTCGAAATAGGCGCGGTTGCGCTCCGCCTCCTCATCACTGAACGCGGTCAGCCCGGTGACATAGCCTTCGCGGTTGTAGTGATCGATCTGCGCAGCGGACAGGCGCCTCCCTACGCGTCGCGGTATCGGTTCGAAGGCGCTGGCTTCCGCGCGGGCTTCTTTGTGAGCAAGCATCGAAGCTATGTCCCCCAGTTGAGTGCTGGGGTGAAGTCTGCTTATTCTTTTGTGATTTTTCTTGCCTGCTGCGCCCAAATTTTTATGGATTTTTGATCTCGTGATGCGCCGCCGCCACCTGTCAGACTATCTTGCGGCCGGTGAAGCATTTCATTTCAGCCGGGCGGCGCTTGCTGCGAACCGGCGCGATGACGCGCTTCGCGGGCTGCACGATCATGACTATCACGAGCTGTTCTGGCTCACCGCCGGCACGGTTGAGCATCTGGTCAATGGTGCCCAACAGACCCTCGGTCCCGGGGACTTGGTCTTTGTTCGCCCCGCGGACGCGCACGCGCTGTGGCCGCAGCGGGGTGGGGCGAAACTGGTCAACGTGGCCTTCCACTCCCAGGTTTGTACGGCTCTGTTCGAGCGGCACCAAGACGCCTTGGCGGGCACTACCTTCTGGGCACGGGGCGAAGTGCCAGACCGGCGTGCGCTGGGCGCGGTCGAGCGGCGCGCCATCGGCCTATGGGCGAACCGGCTCGAGGCGGCGGGGCGCAGTGCCCTGGCTCTGGAGGCGTTTCTGCTGGCCGTGCTCGGCTTGTTGGGCTCAAGCAGCAATCTGCCGCCTGGAGCGGAAGAGGGCCCCGACTGGCTCGCCGAAAGCTGCCGCGCTTTGCAGCGTGCGGACGTTTTGCGTGCGGGTGTCCCGGGCTTTGTGCGCGTGTCTGGGTGCGCGCCAGCGCATGTCGCGCGCGTCACGCGCCGCTTTACCGGGCGCTCGCCGTCTGACCTTGTGGCGGAGGTGCGCATGGCGCAGGCCGCCGCGATGCTCGAGCAATCCACCGTGCCGATCGCC
>JAHCMG010000110.1 GCA_019192585.1 Devosiaceae bacterium MH13 | reverse complement strand
CTGTGATCGTGTTCTTGAGCCGCAAATGGGTGATCTTCGGCGGGAAGGCCGTCTCGCCGCAGAACTCTTCGACGGTGTGGTTCCAGATAACGTTGATCTTGGGGTGCTTAAGTAGGCGATCTTGAAGGATTTTCTCCGCCCGCAGCTCGTCGCGGCGGTGGATGAGCGTCACCTCATTGCACAGGTTCGCAAGGTACAGTGCTTCTTCGACGGCGGTGTTGCCGCCACCGATCACGGCCGCGCGTTTGCCCTTGTAGAAGAAGCCATCGCAGGTGGCGCAGGCCGACACGCCGCCGCCCATAAAGGTCTGCTCTGTGGGCAGGCCGAGCCATTTTGCCTGGGCGCCCGTTGCGATGATGATCGTGTCGGCGGTGTAGGTGGTCCCGTTCTCCGAGTGCGCGACGAACGGGCGGGCCTCTGTGTCGACCTCGGTGATGATGTCTTGGACGAAGCGCGTGCCGACATGCTCGGCCTGGGCCTTCATCTGGTCCATCAGCCATGGGCCTTGGATGACGTCGGCAAAGCCGGGATAGTTCTCGACATCGGTGGTGATGGTCAGCTGTCCACCGGTCTGCAGACCGGATACGAGCACCGGCTCAAGCAGCGCCCGCGCTGCGTAAATGGCAGCCGAGTACCCCGCTGGCCCGGAGCCGATGATCAGCACTTTCGTGTGGACATGCGATGGTGTTTGTTCAGCCATGGTGGCCTCCGCCCGCGGCGCAAGGGTGCGCTCGCTCAAGGATTCTGTGTGTTTGCGTGGGCTCAATGTAAGCGCGTCGCGGCACAGTTTCCAGCGCTGCGCGAGCCGCTGGTCCCAAGGCCGCTGCTTATCCCCAAAGCGGTTATCGCGGCACCGGCTCCGACGTGCCTTTGATGGCCGCAAGGACGAAGGCTGCGATCTGCGGCGTGGCGTCGATTGGCGTGCGCCGAACCGCCGCCTCGAGCGGTCCGGGCTCGGCGATTGCGCCCTCGGCCTCCATGCCGTCCAAGAACCGTTCGAACTTCCTCTGAAGACCCTTGGGCCGGAACACCATCACGTGCTTGTCCGTGGCCAGGACCTCGGAGACCATGTTGTGGCTGTCGCCGGTGACAAGGAAACCGTCACACGCGCCGAGCATGCCCGCATAAGGGTTCGGCGTTTCGTCGTCGCGCCAAATCCAGGCGTTTGGAAGCGCCGCCTCGATGGCGCTCAGAAGCGCTGCCGGGGTACGCCGCGATGGAGTCAGAAGGACCGACCCTTCCCGTGGCGCCGCCGTTTTGAGGGCTGACAGGAGCCGCGCCTGCGTCTCGGCCTCATATGTCACCGGGCCCGTTGCTCCACCGAGCAGGACGCCAAGCCAGGGCTTGGGGTGGGTGGCCAGGAGCCTGGCCTCCAGCTCACGGCCCGCCTTGTCCCGCGTCTCTGGCGTGAAGCGGTGCGGGCTTGTCGGCGTCGCAAGCACGTTCGGGCCGCGGAGGCGATCATGGCTCGGTACCCAGATGCGATCAGCCGCCTTATTGCCCGTGCGCGGGTCTTTGAGAAAGACCGTCACGGTCGCCGCGCCCCATTTGGCCTTAAGGCGCGCAAGATAGGGCAGGGTGCGGCGTCCTGAGGCAATCACGCAGCTTGGCGGCGTGTGATGCCCAGCAAGCCAGGCGTTGAAGGCCCGGTCGAAGCCCGTGAGGCGC
>JAHCMG010000109.1 GCA_019192585.1 Devosiaceae bacterium MH13 | reverse complement strand
CACCTGATCGCTCTGGGAGACGAGGCAGCTCCAGTAGAGACTTACACCGCTCTTGGTGGCGGTCTGGTCGCCGATCAGCTTGCCGTCTTGTCCACGCCTGCGTTCGCGAGCTTGAGGTCCGGAAAGAACAATGAAGCCGGTGGCGATCAGGTCGATCTGCGCTCGCTGGTAGATCAAAAACCTGAAGACGAAGTGCTCTCGTACTTGGTAGAGATCACGATCGAAGAGATCTCGAAGATCTTGCGCATTCCTCTCGAGGCAATCGACCCCGACGAACCTCTCTCTGTCATTGGTATGGACTCGCTCATGGGCCTGGAACTTCGCTTGGGCTTCGAAAGCAAGTTCGGAACAGAGCTACCGCTCCTGGCCATCGGTGATATGAGCGTTCGCGCTTTGGCTCGAAAGCTGCTAGGGGACTTGAGAGGCGATGGCACTGAGAGCGATGATGGGGCGGACGCGGCCGAAGCATTGCTATCAATACATGGGGCGAAACCCGAGTAGATCTTTCTATCGGTAGGGCTTGCGACCGAGCTGTATCGGCAGAGTTCGGTTCCGGCGGCCAATGACAAAGTGGGGAAGTCGATGAGTACGAATACAGACCGTGTTGGTCTTGCCGACAGCGACCTAGACTCGCTGATGAACCGCATCGACAAGGTTAAGGTAGCCACACCCGCGCCGCGACTTCACGCCGTGACGTCAAAGCGCCCAATGAGAAGTTACAACACCGGTTTCGAGACGCTGCCCGGGTATAGCAACATTAAGGCTCAGCGGGCGTTCGGTGCCGGCCTAGGCATCGCAAATCCGTACTACAATGTGCATGAAACGCAGGCGAGCGCACACAGCCAAATCGGCGGTCAGCGCGTGCTTAATTTCTCATCGTATGACTATTTGGGGCTAAACGGTCACCCACAGATTACGCAAGCAGTCCAGGCGGCTGCGGCTGAATGGGGTACCAGTGTTTCTGCCAGCCGTATGACTGCTGGCGAGCGCGCGATCCACCAGGAATTGGAAGCCGAGCTCGCCGCACTATATGAAGCGGATGATTGTGCGGTCTTCGTATCAGGTCACGGGTCGGCTGTTTCAACCGTTGCTGCGCTGATGGGGCCGAAGGATCTGATTATACACGACGCCGTTATTCATAACTGCGTAGTCGTTGGGGCCCAGTGTTCCGGTGCAACAAGGCGAGCATACCCGCATAACGATCTTGACGCGCTAGAGGCAATTCTAGAGCGCGAGCGAGATCAATACGATCGCGCGATGATTGCAACTGAGGGCCTCTTCTCGATGGATGGTGACGGGATCGATTTGGCCCGTCTCATCGATTTGAAAGAACGCTTTGGAACTTGGTTACTGGTAGATGACGCCCACGGCCTTGGTGTTATGGGAGAGACGGGAAGGGGCGTCTTCGAGCATGTTGGCGTGTCGCCCGACCGCGTAGACATCTGGCTGGGCACGCTCTCAAAATCCATGGTCAGCTGTGGCGGGTACGTAGCAGGCTCCCAACCCTTGATTGACTACCTAAAGGCTTACGCCCCCGGGTTCGTTTATAGCGTTGGAATGCCCGTCACGAATGCTGTTGCCGCTCTCGAAGCTATTCGATTGATGAAACAAGAACCCGAGCGCGTTGCGCGCGTTCAGGACAACGGGCTGTATTTCCTTGAGGGCGCCAAAGCGCGCGGCCTTGATACCGGCCCGAGCTGGGGGCTTTCCATTATCCCCATCATGGTTGGCGATAGTTTGCGCACAGCCGGGTTGGCAGACCGCCTAATGCGCAAGGGGATCAATTCCTTTCCTGTTCTTCCGCCAGGTGTGCCGGAAAAGTCTGCGCGTCTGCGCTTCTTTGTCACCAGTGAGCACACAAAGGATGAACTCGATCAAGCGCTTGACTGCATTCAATCCGAACTCGCAGCGCTTCTGGATCTGAAGTTCGGCCTTGACCAAGTTGCGGACCTAGAACTGCTCAAGTCGGCCTTTGCTAAGTAACGTCGGGCATACGTTGCGGCCCTAATTTGATGACCAAGATCGACCGGCACTCTAACCGCCGGATCCTGTTCTTGCAGGGCCCACCGTCTGGGTTCTGGCGACAGCTGGCAAGACAGTTCAGATTCCAAGGGGCAGAGACGTTTCGTGTCGCTCTGTGCGCCGGTGATCTGTTGTATTGGCCCTCTCTTGGTACCAAACTCTACTTGGGCAAGTTGAGGGACTGGTCGGAATGGCTGCGATCGTTCCTGGTTCGCCACCAGATCACCGATATCGTCTACTACGGCGACCGGCAGCCCTACCATCGCGCCGCAGCCGATGTTGCGCGAAGCCTCAACATTAGTGCCTTTGCGGTTGAGTTTGGCTACCTGCGACCTGGCTGGCTAACCCTTGAGCGCGGCGGTATGGGTCTCTACTCACATTTCCCAAACGACCCAGAAACGATCTCAAGCGCGGCCGCAGACCTCGATTCGTCCGCGAACGATGGGGGCGCCTACGCACATCATTGGGTCCACGAGATGTTCCACGAGATCGTCTTCAACGTCACCGTGTGGCTCTATTCCCCGATCTTCCGGAACTACGATCCAGATCGCTACTACGACACCTTCACGGAGTATTTCAGCGGTGCATGGCGGCTCCTCAAGAAGCGCAAGCTTGCTCGAAACCATGCCGCCGTTGAGACGCTCTGCCGGTCGAGGAAATGGCCCTACGTGATCTATCCACTTCAGCTTCAAAGCGACTGGCAGATCCGTGCAAATTCTCCTTTTCGTGATCAGCGGCAGGCTCTGAAGCAGGTCATCGGCTCGTTCGCCGAGCAAGCTCCCTCAGACATGCGGCTGTTGGTCAAGCTGCACCCGCTCGACCCTGGCATCATCGATTGGTCTGCTGAAGCCTCAAGGATCGCCAGAGACTTCGGTCTTGCCGACCGGGTGTTGTTTCTGGACGGGGGAGACCTGAAGGTCCTGATCGAACATTCATCGGGCGTCATCTTGATCAACTCCACTGTTGGCCTTCAAGCGCTTCAACTGGGTTGTCCGGTCAAGACCCTGGGCATCGCGGTCTACGATGTGCCTAGGCTTACCCATCAGGGCCCGCTGGATGCGTTTTGGACAGATCCGGAACCGGTAGATGCGGCACTGTGCCGTGATTTCGTAAAGCTCCTTGCGGCGGCAATTCAGGTTCCGGGTTCTTTTTACAATCGGGGAGGGCGGGACGCCGCGGCAGCTGAAATCGTTGACCGTGTTCTGAACAATCGCGTCAATGAGCCAAACGCTTTCGTGACCCCACCTCCTCGACTTCCAAAAGCTATCGAACTTGGAGTGGTGGTGGACTAGGCCCCGTTCAGCCAATTTCGGTGAGGGCGTCGTCAAGAAAGTACCATTGGTCCAGGTTATCCCGGACCAACGGCTCGATTTTGGCGTTGAGAAACGCCACGGCCTCAAGCTGTCCCTTCGCTGGGTCGCCGTCAAACTCCGGCAGCGAAAAGTACGGAACGCTGTCGAGAAAGAAGCGCGACTTGCTGGTCCGAACGCAGTTTCCTAGGAGAATGCGCACCCCTGTATGCTGGGCCAACCATACGGCCAGCGCCAGATTGCCTTTGCGGTGCGGCTTGCGCCCGAACAGGGGCGCCATTGATACTCCATCACGCGCCTCATCTGCGAAAATCGCTACGATCTGCCCGTCGTTTAGCGCGGCCTTCGCACGATGCAGGCCTCGCCGATCCGGCGGCAATATTGTTACCCCAAGGCTATTGCGAACTTTCGAAGCAATGACGCGCTGCGCCCAAGTTTCAGGTGCAACCGCAAAGCTGAAGATGTCCACTCCGTTGGCTTGAAACATGGCTGGGAACACTTCCCAGTTCCCCGTGTGTACGACGAGCATCAGCGTAGGCTCGTCTTTCACGCAATCGATGCTGGCTTGCAGGCGGTCGGACACTTCAATCCGTCCGGCCTTGTAAAATCGATGGACGTTGGCAAATTCCGCCATCAACCGGCCGACATTGTCCTGGAAGGAAAACAAACCCTGCTCAACGCGGGCGTCATCCCAGTCGGGGCGAAGGGTTCGCAGGTTGGCGCGCGCGTTCTGCCGTATCCAAGGCCTATTGAAGCGGATGTTTTGGCGGACAATGAAGCTACCAATGTCCGAGGCGAAGTCCAAGGGCAGAAGTCGGAGCAGGTAGAACAAGCTAAACTCTAAAGCATCGCTCAGCCGTGTTGCGAGCGTGTGCTGAGGCGGGTTTTCAAGCAGTGGTCGCTCGGTGTTCGCACGGGTCATCTTTGAAAAATCCGCAGCGGCATGCCGGCATGAGGGCGCAGGGTCAGCCGGCAGCGCGGGTCAGCCACATAGTCTTCCGGAACAACGAAGCGAAACCGTTGCGCGAGCGATGCAAGCGAAAGAACCGCTTCAGCAAGACCAAAGGCCAGGCCTGCGCAGATACGTGGTCCAGCTGCGAAGGGAATGTACGTGTAGGGCGCCGGTCGGTGGTCGCCCACAAAACGGGTCGGATCAAAGCTGTGCGGGTCATCCCAGAAGGTTTCCGTACGGTGCAGGAGCCATGGGATAACGAGAACCAGGCTGGATTTGTCTACTTTCACCCCTCCCAGTTCATCATCTCGCGAGGCTTGGCGCGACAGAATGGGCACGGGTGGATAGAGCCGCAGGGTTTCTTCAATGACCGCGCGTGCATAGGGCAGCTTCGGAAGGTCAGCGAGTGTTGGCTGCCGATCACCCAATATGCGATCAAGCTCTTCATGCAGCGCCGCCTCGCACCAGGGTGCTTTCGAGAGGCAGTACCAAGCCCATGCTAATGTTAGCGCCGTGGTTTCATGCCCAGCCATAAAAATAGTGGCGGCCTCATTTCTGATGGCGGTGACATCCAGATCCAAGTCCGGGTTCTTAGCTTGCCGCTTAACGAGCAGCGCTACCATTGATTGGCCTTCACCTTGTCCATCAAGATGCCGTTGAACCACGTGCTCAATCGGTTCGTGAACGCGCCCGATGGCTTGCTGCAGTCGCCGTGTGCGCCGAACGGCCCAGCCTTCGTTCGCGCCGATAAAGTAGCCCAAATTGAAGCTGTCGATTGCGCGTTGGAACTGGCTAAAGCCTGAAACCACTTCGCTTGCGGCTTCCTGCCCAAGCTTGGCCCCAAACACCGTCCGCGCGATGATCTCGGCCGTGAGCTCTGCCATGAAAGGGAGACCATCGACCTTGGAGCCATCGGGTCTCTTTGCCTGTGCTTCAACCGTCTCACGCAGGACCGTTTCCATAATCGGGGCAAATTCTTGCAGGCGGTTCTTGTGGACGATGTCCGCGACGAGCGGTCTGCGTTGTTGCCAGGTCTGCCCATCGCTAATGAAGAGACCGTCGCCCAGCAGAGCCTCAAGAGCCCGCCGCATCTGAGGCGCTTTGCGCTCGTACCGATCATTGTGCGTGGCCAAAACATGCTTGATGGCCTCTGGCTCATTGACCAAGACGACCCGACGACCCAGGATCTGAAAGTCATCAACGCACGGCAAATAATGCGTATCGCGCCATTCACCTATTAGGCTGTGCCGAGCCCCTAGGATCAGCTTGAGCAGGCTCGGTTCTGCGACGGATGGTTTTGGGTGTGCCGGCTCAAATCGCGCCTCGCCGGCTTCTTCGATAACGGGTTGCGGTTGGTAGAAAGGCATCAGGCAAACGCGATGGGATCAGGCTCGGTACTCGACGATCCTTACAGCATATCGACGGATCTTCCGCCAACCGTTTAAGCCCCCCTCACTCACCAAGTGCGATGCCTTCGCGGCGGGGGTCGGCGCCGCCTAGCAGGCCATCTTCGGTGATGGCGATGGCGTGCAGACCCGAGGTGAGGGCGCGGACGTTGACCTCATAGCCAATCGCTTCCAAATCTGGGCCAAGGGCGGTCGCAGACGTGCCGTTTTCTAGATCGTAAGTGCCGAAACGGTTCACCAGATGCGGCAGGTCGATGGCGGCCTGAACATCCAGGCCCCAATCGAGGTGCGCGATGATCGTCTTCGCGACATAGCCGATGATCCGGCTCCCCCCGGGCGACCCGACAACCAAAACGGGCGCGCCATCCTCTAGCACAATCGTCGGCGCCATGGACGAGCGTGGCCGTTTGCCGGGCTCCAACCGGTTTGCGATCGGCACGCCGTCACGGTGGGTTCGGAACGAAAAGTCCGTCAGTTCATTGTTCAGGAGGAACCCGCCGGGCGCCATCAGCCGCGAGCCGAAGGCGTTCTCGATGGTCGTCGTCATCGACAAGGCATTGCCGAAACCATCGACGATCGAGATGTGGCTCGTCGACGGCAGCTCGAGCGAGGTGTCATCGGCCCACAGGCTTGCATGGCTCCAGCGCGGGTTGCCGGGCGCGACGCTTTCAAGCGCTTGGCCGTCGGTGAGCTCCAGCGCGCGACCCGCCAAATAGTCGGCCTCCACCAGCCCGTCCGTGGGCATGGGAACAAAATCGCTGTCGGCCATATACCGGCCGCGGTCGGCAAAGGCGAGCCGCGACGCGTCGCCGATAATACGCCAGCTTTCAACGCTCTCTGGGCCAAGCGCGCCAAGGTCAAACTGCTCGGCGATGCCGAGGATCTGCCCGACCGTCAGCGCGCCCGAAGAGGGCGGCCCCATGCCGCAGACATCGCGAGCGCGATAGGCAACGCAGACCGCGGGGCGTTCAAAGACCCGGTAGGCCCCGAGATCGCTGAGGCTCAGAAGCCCAGGGTTACCTGGGGCCTGCCGGACGGTCGACACGATTCCCTCGGCGATCGGCCCCGCATAAAGCGCGTCGGCGCCTTCGAAAGCCATCGCCCGCAACGTGGTGCCGTAGGCGGCGTTCACCAGCGTGTCGCCCTCGGCGATCGGTACGCCCCCGGGAAGGAAGTAGCTCGCGGTGGCTTCAAACCGCGAGAGCCGCTCGGCATCGCGCGCCACAAGGCCCGCCAGCCGCGGGGAAACGGTGAAGCCGTCCTCCGCCAGCGTGATGGCATCGGCAAACAGGCTGCCCCAGTTGGCGGCCCCCCAGCGCCGATGCGCCTCTTCCATCAAGGCCGGCGTTCCTGGCGTCCCGACGGACAGACCGCCGACCACCGCGTCAAAGAAGGCGAGGGGTTCGCCCTCATCGGTTTGGAAAAGGGTTGGCGTCGCCGCCATGGGGGCGGTCTCGCGCCCGTCGAGCGTGGTCACGGCGCCCGACGCGGCGTCGTACCACACCAAAAATGCCCCGCCGCCGAGGCCCGAAGATTGCGGCTCGACCAGCCCCAACACGGCTTGCACGGCAACCATGGCGTCTGCCGCGGTGCCACCACTGCTAAGAATGGCGGCTCCCGCTTCCACGGCGAGGGGGTTTGCGGCGCTGACTATCCAGGTTTCGGCGCGAACCGGTTCGCCGGCCGCTTTGGCCTCTTGAGCTGCAGCGACAGCCTCCGAGAGGGCGGCGCTGCCTGTCGCCGTTCCCGCTTCGGGGGCCACGGCGTCGGCGGCTTGCTGGGCCGCGGCCACAGCAACGATCGAGCAGCTGATCGCAAGCCCGCAAGCCACGGATGCGAAGGTGGAACTCAAACTGGGACCCAAGGTGGAACCCAAAGCGGAAACCAACATGCGCGTCATGGCCGACCTCCCGGATGTGAGGTCTGAGTTTGGGCACGCGATGGTAGAAGCTGCAAGGACAATCCGCGCGGGCGCGGTAAAGTCGGGTTTCAAGTCTACCGGAGCGCGCGCGGCGTTAGCTTTCCTTCTTGTCGAAGTTTGCCGAGAGCCTCATCTGCATATAGTCGCCCGCGGTCATGGGCTCGTATTTGCCCTGTGGCCCGACAATCATGGCGTCTTTGTTCGCCTGCGCAAAAAACGCGATCGAGTAGCGCGGCCCGTCATATTCGCCCGGCTTCGGCATCCGCACCCGGTGTAGGGTCGATTTCAGCACATCGTCGGACCAGCGCATCAGCATGTCGCCAATGTTGCAGGTGATGATGCCATCTTCGGGCACAACTTCCGTCCAGGCGAGGCCATCAACATCGTCCGCGCCTGGGGCCACCTGGAGCCCGCCTTGGCCGGTCCGCTGATGAAGCAGCGTCAGGCAGTTGAAGTCAGAATGGGCACCCGCCCGCCAATATTTGAAGTCTTCCTGCTTGGCGTCCTTCATGGCGAGGTAGTGGATCAAACGAACCGTTGATTGGTAAGTCGGCTGCATCGGGTCGTGCGCGGTGGTGAAGAAGTCTGTCTCCATCGCCAGTTTCTCAGCAAAACAGCCGAGCACCTTGGTCGCCAAATGCCAGTTGGCGCGCTCAAAGGCGAGCATGGTCGCTTTAAAGCCCGGCAGTTCTCCCGGCGTTGGCCAAAGCCCCAGCTCCTCCATCCGCGAGATGGTGATCTGGTAGCTTTCCTTTTGATCAGCGGTCCCGGTGGAGGGCCGCACCTGCGCCTTGTACTCCCAGCCTGAGTTGGTGCCCCGAACCAGCGGATATTGGCCTTTGGTGTCCTCCGGCATCGCAAAGAAGCGCTGCGAATAGGCAAACGTGTCGTTGATGAGCGACAGGGGCACGCCGTGATTGATCAGCTGAAAGAAGCCCGAATCCGTCGCCGCCGACCAAAGGGCGTCGGCAATCTCGGCGCGGCGGGCATCAAAGTCGGTCAGATCGATGCGCGGCACCGCGCGCTCAATCTCGGTGCCCACGCCGCCGATGGCCGTCTCCTTGGTCAGTTCATCAAGGGCGTAGTTGTCTGCGTTCGCCATGTGGGCCTCTTTGGGTTTGGACGCGCCTTTGGGGGGAGTGTGCGGTCTTGCAAGCCGTTGCACAATCCTTCACCGTGCCCGTTGTTTTGGCAATGGGGGTCTTCCCGACCTGGTGAGGCTTTGGCCAAACCCTTCCCAATCACGCCACACGACAACGAGCCCCAAGGCGCCCATGACCGACAGTGCAACGCTCTTCACCAACATCGATGTGCTGGCGACTTTTGATTCGCACGGCGCGGAGCTGCGCGAAGCCGCTATGCTCGTCCGAGGCCCCGTGATCGAGCGTATTGGGCCAGCCGATCAGATACTGGCGGCTGATGACCAGGTTGACCGCATCGTCGACTGGTCGGGCCATGTCGTGCTGTCGGGCCTCATCAACACGCACCATCACATGTACCAGAACCTCACCCGGTGCATGGTGCAGGATGATGATCTGTTCACCTGGCTGACGACGCTCTACCCCGTCTGGGCGCAGATGGATGACGCCGCGGTGGGCATCTCGGCGAAGATCGCGATGGCGGAGCTGATGCTGTCGGGCTGCACCACAGCCTCCGACCATCTGTACATCTTGCCCAATGATTGCCGGATCGACACAACGATCGACGCCGCCCGCACGCTCGGCTTGCGCTTCCACGCCAGCCGCGGAGCCATGTCGCGCGGAGAAAGCCAGGGCGGCCTTCCACCCGACAGCTGCGTAGAAGATGAGGAGGCCATCCTTCGCGATACCGAACGCCTCATCCACGCACATCATGATATGAGCCGCCACGCGATGACGCGCATCATTGTCGCGCCATGCTCGCCATTTTCAGTCACTGAAGGGTTGATGCGAGAGGCGGCCCAACTGGCGCGGCAGCATCGGGGCGTTCGGCTGCACACCCATGTGGCCGAGACGCTCGATGAGGAAACCTATTGCGACGAGATGTTCGGCAAACGCGTGGTCGGGTTCTGCGAGAGCGTTGACTGGGTGGGCGATGACGTGTGGTACGCGCACGCGATCTTTCTCAATGATCGCGAGATCAGACTGCTCGCCGAAACGGGAACCGGCGCAACCTTTTGCCCCTCGGCCCATATGCGCCTGGGCTCGGGCATCATGCGGGCACGCGAGATGCTCGACGCTGGCGTGACGGTTGGTTTCGGCGTCGATGGCTCGGCGTCAAACGATGGCGGCAATCTATTCCTTGAGGCGCGCCTTGGCATTGCGCTGCAGCGGGTGGCACCCACCCGTTATCTCTCCGAAGCACCCGGCGGTCGCGGCGGGTTTGCCGGCTCACCAAAAGGGCTGTCGGCGCGCGAAGCGCTGGCCATGGCAACAAACTATGGCGCCAAGCTTCTTGGGCGTGACGACATCGGGCATCTCGCGCCCGGCATGAGCGCTGACTTCATCGCCATCAAGCGCGATCACATCAGCCTGACGGGCACGCAGCGCGATCCCGTCGCCGCGCTTCTATGGTCCGGCCCGTTCACCGTCGACCAGTCCGTGATCAATGGCGTGCAGGTCATCGAAGACGGTGCCTTCACCGCGTTTGATCTGCCGGCGGCCATCGCCGAGCACGCGCAGACCATGCAGCGGCTTTACGATGTCTAGGCAAGTCCGCCTGCCGGGGCAGGGCCGATGAGGTTGGCCATCCTCCTGCTGGCTGCGGGCCTTTCGCGGCGCTTTGGCGCGGCCAACAAGCTGCTGACGCTCTACCAAGACCGTCCTCTGATCGACCATAGTGCTGATCTCGCGCGGTCGATCCCGGCAGAAGCACGGTTCGCCGCGGTCAGCGATGCATCAGTCTCCGATCGGCTCGCAGGATTTGACTGCGTGACCGTTCCCGACCCCGAGCTGGGCATGGGTGCGAGCATGGCCGCAGCATCGACGGTGGCGCTGCAAACCGGCTGCGATCGCTTCCTGGTCCTGCTTGCCGATATGCCGAACGTCACAGCAGAGCACACGAATGCGCTGCTGGCATTGTCCGCTGACTATCCGCTCGTCGCCTCGGCAAGTGAAGATGGGGTGCGCATGCCACCCGCCTGTTTTGACCGCCAAACGCTCGAGGCGGTAGGCGCCGGGGCAGGGGATGCGGGCGCGCGAACGCTGATCAAGGCGCTGCCGGAGAGCGCCCTGGTGAGTGCCACCAACGCCCTGCTGCACGACATTGATACGGTGGACGATTTACAGGCCAGCCCGGCGCGCTAGGCCGCCGCTGCCGCTTTGGCTTGGCCGATAATGTCGACCCCCATCTGCGCCATCAGCTCGGTGTAATCGAGCATGACCCAATTCTCCATGATCTTGCCATCCGCGCAGCGGTAGAAGTCCATCACCCGCAGAGTGAGCGGCCGGCCGTCCCCCTTGACGCCCAGATAGTCGCCCTGGAAGGTCATCGTCATGGAAGGCCAGCCGGAGATCGCCGCATAGTCGCCATCGCCGATGCGGCAGAAATGGTTGCCGCCTTTGCGGTCGGGGAAGGCGCGCAGAAAACCCTCGCGGTGATCTTTGACGAACCCTTCCCACAGGTAGTTCGAGCCGATCCCGCCGGGCCCGTACCAGAGCATGTCTTCGTTCCAATAGCCGTGCGCACCCGTCTGGTTGGTCGACGAGAACGTGGTTGGGTCGAATTTGTGAAGATCAGCCAGCATGCCCTCGATGATGTCGAGCGATTGCTCGCCCAGTTCGATTCCGCCAGTCGGCAGCACGCCATCGTGCGTCGCCGGGCCGGGGAAGAGCGTTTCAAGCCCGTAGGAGAACGGGAAGGGCGAGTAGCCCGCCTGGCGCATCAGGTCCGGGATGTCGAGGATGATCCGTGCCATCGTGATCTTCCCGTCCTCGATCCGGTAGAACTCACCCGCGCGCAGAAGAACCAGATGGTTCGAGGGGGGAAGCCTTAAGAACGGCGCGTCGAAATTGCCCAAATAGTGCGTCACGCTCGCCACCCAGCGGCCGCCGACATCGCGCCGATTACTCCCGCCGATAAAAATCTCATCGCGCCGCTGAAGCCGGGTGAACGCCTGGCGAAGCGGGCGGAAGAAGCCGTCCAAGACCTGGTTCGGCCCCCGCAGCGTGTTGATCGGGTGCGAGACGTCCCATTGGCAGTCGTCGCTGACATGTTGGTCAACCAGATCGGCCAGCGCAGCCTCTGGCGCCCGGACAATTGTGTTCAGGAAAGTGTGGGCGGGGAGGCGGAAATCATCCATGGAAACGACGCTTGAGTGCTATTGAGGCCGGCGGCGATGAAAAGGTATGCAAATCGCCCCTTGCCACGGTTTGCAATGTGTTGAAAGGTCTGCCCTGCGCCGCAACACAAAAGCATAACAGGCGCATGGGAGCACCGCATGGCCGAAATCGTCCTGCAGAAGGTCTGCAAGCGCTGGGGAAGTTTCGTCGGCGTCGACAATTTCGATCTCACCATCGCCGACCGCGAGTTCCTTGTCCTGCTTGGCCCTTCGGGCTGCGGCAAAACCACCACCATGCGCATGATTGCTGGCCTTGAGGACGCGACCTCGGGCGACATCCTGATCGATGGCAAGCGGGTCAACGATCTCGAGCCGAAGGATCGCGATATCTCGATGGTGTTCCAGAGCTACGCGCTCTACCCCAACATGAATGTGTACGAGAATATCCGCTTTCCCCTGAAGGTACGCAAAGTTCCCCAAAACGAGCATGACGAGCGCGTGCGCCGCGCCAGCGCCATGGTGGAGCTTGACGAATTTATGCACCGTAAGCCGGCGGCCCTTTCGGGCGGGCAGCGCCAGCGGGTCGCCCTCGCGCGCGCCATCGTGCGGCAACCGAACGTGTTCTTGATGGACGAGCCGCTGTCGAACCTCGACGCGAAGCTTCGTGTTTCAACGCGCGCCCAGATCAAGCACCTCAGCCACGAACTGGGTGTCACGACCATCTACGTGACGCACGACCAGATCGAGGCGATGACGCTCGCGGACCGCGTCGTTGTCATGAAAAAGGGCATCGTCCAGCAGGTTGGGACCCCCACCGATATCTACGACAAGCCGGCGAACACGTTCGTGGCGAGCTTTATCGGCTCGCCGGCCATGAACCTGATGGAGGGCAACCTTCAAGGCGGGGTATTCCACGGCGAGAACGTTCACATTGAGGGCCTGCCGGGCCCCGATGGGCCGGTCACCGTGGGTTACCGCGCCGAGGACGCAGAGGTGGCCGAAGACGGCGAGATCAAAGCGCCGGTTTACGCGTTCGAGCTTCTCGGCGATGCGACGATGATCACCGTCAAAGCCGGAAACGCCATGGTGTCTGTGCGGGCCCACAAGGATCACCGCCAGGACATCGACACACCGGTTGCTATCAAAGTTCGCCCGGAGATCTGCCACGTTTTTGAAGCGGAGACGGGCATTCGCCGCGAGGCGTAAACATGAAAACGCCGGCGAGGTCCCCTTCAAAGAGCGGCCCGCCCGGCGCAACACCAAGGGAGACTACACCATGAAAAAGACCTTCGCGCTGGCCGGCATGGCTGGCCTGCTTGCCTCAACGGCAATGGCCGTTGCAACGCTCCCCGCGTCGGCTGACGGCCACATCGCCGGCTGCCCGGACAGCGGCCGGATCTCCATCGTCGGCAACGAGTTCCCCGCCATTCAGACCATCGGCGCGGGCGCCATGGCGTGTGCGGAAGCGGGCGCTGACGTCTCGACGAACCTGACCTCGGAGCACCAGACGATCAACATTCCCGGCATGCAGGGCAACCCGGCCGAATACACCTCGGCAATCGTGGCCAACTCCTCGATCGTTGGTCTGATCAACGAAGACGTGATCCGCCCACTCGATGATCTGATCGCGGAGCATGGCGATGGCATCCAGCAAAATCAGCTGATCACCATCAACGGCCAAGTCATGGCGGTGGCCTTCATGGCCAACGCGCAGCACCTGGTGTACCGCGCCGACATTCTCGAAGAAGCAGGCCTCGACGTGCCGACCACCTACGAAGAGATGCTCGCAGCGGCCGAAGCCATCCGCGCCGCGGGCATCGTCGAGAACCCCGTTGGTGGCGCCTATGCCGCTGGCTGGAACCTCGCCCAAGAGTTCAACAACATGTTCCTCGGCTTTGGTGGTTCGCACTTTGAGGCCGGCACCGCCGAGCCCAACGTGAACTCGGAAGCCGGCGTGCAGGCGCTCGAAATGATGAAAGCGCTCAGCGAGTACATGAACCCAGACTTCCTGACCCACGATTCAAACACGACCAATGCCGAGTTCCGCGCCGGCAATGTTGCGCTCATGAACATGTGGGGTTCGCGCGCCGCAACGCTGGTTGATGCAGAAGGCGTGCCCCAGGAAGTGATCGACGGCTTCGCAATCGCTGGCCCGATGACTGTGGGCGGCGGCGATGTGCCGGCCTCGACCCTTTGGTGGGACGGCTGGACCGTGGCCGCCAACATCTCTGATGAGGACGCCGAAGCAACCTTTCTGGCGCTGAAGCGGGCCATCGCACCTTCGATCCTTGAGGATGAAGACACAGCCATCCAGGCCGTGTGGCTGATCGATGGCTACGAGCCCACCCCGGCGGCTGAAGGTGTGTTCGCCGCCGCGCAGTCGGGCACCATCCCGTACCCGATGCTGCCCTACATGGGTCTGCTGCACACGGCGCTCGGCAACGAGCTTGCCGACTTCATGCAGGGCCGTGAGACGGCGGAGCAGGCGCTTGCCGATGTGGAAGCGGCCTATGTCGCTGCCGCACGCGAGCAGGGCTTCCTGCAATAAGCAACGAACCTGAAGCACCGGGCGCATCTACGCCCGGTGCTTCGCCACTTTGGTCCACCCGCACCTTTGACGGGCAAGCGGCTCCGCGATGAAACACAGCACCTTCTTTTGGTTCTTTGCGCCCACCGGCCTAGCGATGCTCATCTTCATCGCGGCGCCGATCGCGTCGGTGCTGGTGCAATCGGTGTTCACGCCGCATGAGCCGGTGATCATCGAAGCGGAGAATTGCGGCCCGTTCGGCTGCACCACCGAAACCACCATTGATCAGGACGCGACCCAGGCTTTGCGGGATGCCGAACCGCTTGGGCGCTTTCGGGGCTTTGATATCTATTTCGACCGCGGCCACCTCGCTGTCGCAGAAGTCGCGGAAGCCTGGCGGACGTCTGACAGCTTGGGCGCCTTCTTTGGCGAGTTGGGCGACTTGCCGTTCTACCGCGCGATGGCCTTCACGCTGACCTACACCTTTGTGTGCACGCCGGCGCTGATCGCGCTGGGTTTCGTGATCGCCATCTCGGTCAACGCGCTTCACAGAAGCTTGCGCGGCCTCGCCATCTTTTTCTCACTGCTGCCGATGATCGTCACGCCGCTCGTCGGGTCACTCATCCTGTTTTGGATGATCGATAGCCGCGGCGTCTTGGGAACCTTCATCCAGTACCTTGCCGACGACCCCGATCTCTCGATCAAGGCCAGCACCCCGCTAATGTGGATTGCCCTTATTATCTACGGCATCTGGTCGTCCGCGCCGTTCGCCTTTGTTGTGTTCTATGCGGGGCTTCAGACGGTCCCGCAGGACACCATAGAGAGCGCCAAGATCGACGGCGCGAGCCGCTGGGAACAGATCCGCTACATCATCATCCCGCACCTGATGCCGCTGGTGACCTTTGTTGCGCTCATCCAGCTGATGGACAATTTCAAGGTCTTTGAACCCATTCTCGGCTTCACCGCCCAGGCACACGCGCAATCGCTCAGCTGGATCATCTTCAACGATCTCAGCGGTGAAACCCGCCAGCTCTCCGCAGCCGCTGCCACATCGGTCATGACCATTGTGTGCGTTGCTATCTTGCTTTCGCCCGTTCTCATTCGAACGTGGCGGGATTTCAGAGGCAGGGCGCGCTGATGAGTTCTGTCGCCACCCGCAAGCCGCTCACGGTGCAGCTCGCGCTCTCGGCTTTCATGATCATCTGGCTGATCGCGGCGGCCTTCCCCTTCTTCTGGACGCTATGGGGCAGCTTCAAAGTCGAGCTCGACTTCTTCTCGATCGCCGACTGGACCAACGCCATCTTCGGCCGCAACACCGAAGCGACCTTCGGCAGCCCGTTCACCGGCGCGGGTTACGAAGGCGCCTGGGTGCAAGAAGAGTTTTGGCGCAACGTCTTCAACACCTTCATTGTCTGTCTGTTTGTGGTGTGCACGTCGCTGACCATTGGCACCCTAGGCGGTTACGCGCTCAGCCGCTCGGGCTTCAAATATGTGTTCTGGCTGTTGATCATCGCACTGATCTTCCGGGCTATGCCCCAGATCACGCTGGTTTCCGGCTACTTGCCGGTGTTCTTTCACTGGAACATCTGGGGCTATTTGCCCACTGCGATCATCGTCCTCGTGGCGATCAACCAGCCCTTCACGCTGTGGATGCTGCATTCGTTTTTCGAATCCATCCCAAAAGAGCTCGACGAGAGCGCGAAGGTCGACGGCTGCACCCAGTTCCAGGCTTTCCGCTACGTGATCATCCCGGTCATGTGGCCGGGCGTGATCACAACGGGGCTGTTCTCGTTCCTGCTCGCGTACAATGATTTCGCGGTCACCGCGCTCGTCCTGCAGGAATCAAACCGGACCATGATCCCGGCGATCGCCGCGTTCCTGGGCACCACGCAGACCGAGGGCAATGTCATGTTCGCCGTCGCCGCCGTGGTCAGCGCTACAGCGCCTTTGTTCGTCCTGGTGATGTTCTTCCAGCGCCAGATCGTCAGCGGCCTGACCGCCGGCGCGGTGAAGGGCTAGGGCGAGAGCGGCATGTCATTTCAGTCGGCGCCGCTGCGTTCGTACGAGCATCACGGGATGACCTGGTGGGCGTCAGTTCGCGCGCGGCGCCCTGGCCGCATCCCCTTTGCGTTGAGCCGGGCGGGCCCCGGACCGCGCTGATCCGCGCCGCCCGAACCCGACGGTTTCACCAAAGGAGGCCTCCCGTGGCCGAACCCTTCGACGAGCGCAACCGCGCTTCGTATCTCGCCTTCATCGACGCACAGCGCCATCCTGGCGACCATCGCGCAGCCTTTGAGCGGTTCTATGCGCCCGACGCGGCCGTCAACTGCGTCCACCCGATCAACCAATTGCAGGGCGCCGCAATTGGCGAGCGCTTCCTGGCCCCGCTCACCACAGCATTCGTACACCTGCATCGCCGCGACGACATTGTCATGGCGGGCCGGTTCGACGGCGCGGACTGGGTCAGCGCCACCGGCTACTATGTCGGTCACTGGGCCCGGCCTTGGCTTGGCATCGCGCCAACGGGAAGCTTGTCCTATCTGCGGTTTGGCGAGTTCCACCGGATGCATGAGGGCCGAGCGGTGGAGAGCTACATCTTTCTCGATATTCCCGAGCTTCTCTCAACATCAGGATGCTGGCCGATCGTCATCGGGCCGGGCAAGGATCCTGGCTATCGCGGCATGATCCAGGGGCCAGCGACCCAGGATGGCATCCTCCGTGGCCCGCAGGACCCGGCCGCGAGTGCGCATAGCGTCGAGATGGTCACCGAGATGCTTCGCGGGCTCGCGACGCCTGACGAAAAGTGGCGCCCGTACTGGCATGACGCGATGATGTGGTACGGGCCCGGCGCCTTTGGATCCTTCATAGGCATCGAAGCGTTCGCGTCCTTCCAAGTGCCCTTTGAGAGCCAGTTCGAAGGCTGGTCCGGCGGTGCGGCCAACAATGGCATCACCCGGCACTTCACCCGCTACGGCGAAGGCAATTACACCTGCTCGGGCGGCTGGCCATCGCTCACCGGCATCTCGGTGAAGCCCTTCTTGGGCGAGGGGCCAACCGGCGAGCGGGTGACGATGCGGGTGTGTGATTGGTGGCGCCGCGAGGGCGACCTTCTGGTTGAGAATTGGGTCTTTGTCGATGTGCCGCACGTGCTTTTGCAGTTCGGCCGCGATGTGCTGGCCGACGTCGCGCAAGGGGAAGCACAATGAAGGGATCAAGACCGGGGCAAGCAGCGCTGACGCGTGACACGGACATGTCGAGAACGGCGGAAACGCAAGCGGTGATCGAAGCCATGGTCGACGGGCTCAACGACCACCGCATCAGTGACATTGGTGAGTTTTTCGCAAAGAATTTCAATTGGTTTGGCAACTTTGGTTGCGGGACCAAAGAAGGCCTGCGCGCCTTCCAAGACAATTGGCAGAAGCCCTTTCAAGCCGCTTTTTCGGACAAGGTCTGCATCGACGAAGCGCGCCTTTACATGGGCGAGTGGGCCGCGGCGTTTGGCCGTCAGGAGGCGACCCATTCGGGGGCGTTTATGGGCGTTGAGCCGACCGGTAAGCGGGTGGAAATCCGCTACATGGACTTCTGGAAAGTCGTTGATGGCAAAATCGTCGACAATTGGGTCATGGTCGATTTTCCCCATGTTCTCAGCCAATTGGGCGTCGATGTGTTCGGCGGCGAGGGCTGGGAGGCCTATGATCGCGGCGAGCGGGTGCCGCCCGCGCCGGCGCCAAACTCGCGCGGGGCAGGGGCGTCCGAGTGCTGATGGACGGCCCCGACCTCCACAGCGCCAACAAGGCAATGCTCACCCCGTGGCGGGCGACGCTATCGGACGGCGACCTTGAGGCCGCCCGCGCGTCCCTGGAGGCCCTTTCTGTCCCGGACATGGCGGGACGTATCGCCTGGCCATGGCCTGAAACTGTCGGGACGAATGCGTTCCTTTCCGCCTCGGCGGAGGTGCTCAAAGAGGCATGGCCCGACTTTGAGCGCCGCGACTTTATCGCCATCGCCGGCACCGATGATGACGGCCTCGAGTGGGTTGGCTGCGCCGGGCATTATGTTGGCACTTTTGCCCGCCCGCTGTTTGATATCCCGCCAACGGGCCACTTCGCGCATATGCGCTTTCACGAGTTCTACCGGTTCAAGAACGGCAAGCTTGTCGAGATCCAAGCGATCTGGGATCTGCCCGAGGTGATGATGCAGGCGGGGGCCTGGCCCTTGTCGCCAAGTCTCGGGCGCGACCTGTTCGTGCCCGGGCCGGCCACACAAGATGGGCTCGACGTGCGTGCCGCCGATCCCGGCGAGAGCGAACGCTCCAAAACGCTCATCATCGACATGCTGGACGCGATGCAGCGCCATCCGCGCGAAGGCGGCCCGGAGGTGATGCAGATGGATCGGTTCTGGCACCCGTCCATGACCTGGTACGGCCCCGCGGGCATTGGCACCGCGCGGGGCATCGCCGGCTTCCGGGCCTGGCACCAGATCCCCTACCTCAAGGCGATGCCCGATCGTGGCACGCTGAGCGATGACATCCGCTTGCACTTCTTTGCCGAGGGTCCCTACGCCGCTGTGACCGGCTGGCCGAACATGGCGCAAACGCTTACCGGCGACGGCTGGCTTGGCATTGCGCCCTCAGATCAGAAGTTGTTGCTTCGCTCGCTCGATTTCTGGCGCATCGAAGATGGCAAAATTCGCGAGAACTGGGTTCTGGTCGACCTGTTGAACATGTATCGGCAGATTGGCGTTGATGTGCTCGCACGCATGCGCGAATTTAATAAAGCAAAGCAAGGCTTTGACCCCGAAACGGGGCGAGCCATTCCAGGAGCGTTCCAATGATGAAGGGTTTCAGCCAGCGCTGGGTGGACTTTCCCGATTACATTCTCGGGATCACCGAGGAGATCTGGGAGAAGCGCGGCATCGCCACCCTCGACCATTACTACGCGGACGATGTGATCGTGCGCATGCCCTCGGGCACATCGATTGGCGACCGCGCCTCGCTCAACTCGACCCTCGCGGTCTTGGCCGAGCTTCCCGACCGCCAGCTCTTGGGCGAAGATGTCATCTGGTCCGGCAGCGATGAGGCGGGCGACCTTCTGTCATCGCACCGCATACTGTCGACGGCGACCCACAGCCGCGACGGCATCTATGGCAAGGCAACCGGCGCCCCGCTTCGCTACCGCATCATTGCCGACTGCGCCGCCCGGGATGATCAGATCTACGATGAGTGGCTGATCCGCGACAATGGCGCCATCGCCCGCCAGGTCGGGTGGGAGATCCCAGCCTTCGCCCGGCACTTGATCGCCCAAGAAGGTGGGCTCGACAGCGCAAGCCAGCCCTACCGCCCCTATGAGGGAGAGCCCGTGCATTACACCGGTCGCGGGAATGATCACGAGGCCGGCCAGCGCTACGCCGACACGCTCAACGCCATGATGCGCGCCGACTTTGCCACCATCGAGCGCGACTATGACCGCGCCTGCCAGATCGAGATGCCGGGGTATCAAACCGGTCATGGCTGGGCGGCGATTGACGGCTTCTGGCTCTCGCTTCGCGCGGCCTTCCCCGATGCCGCGTTCGAGATCCATCACCAGATCGGTCGCGAGGATGGTGACGGTTTTCCAACACGCGCGGCCATCCGCTGGTCGCTGACGGGTCGCCACGAAGGCTACGGGCCCTTTGGCCCGCCAAGCGGCGCGGACGTCCACATTATGGGCGCCTCGCACGCTGAGTTCGGGCCATGGGGGCTGCGGCGCGAGTTCGTCCTCTATGACGAAGTCTCGATCTGGAAGCAGATCCTTTTGGCCACCGGCTAGGCGCGCAAGCCCATGGACCTCATCAAGGCTGCCGAACGGTTGATGCGGATGGACGAGGCCACATGGCTGCGTCACGCCAACCCGTGGAGCGTGTGGACCCGCTTCACCTGCCTTCCGCTCCTGGTCTTGGCAGTCTGGTCGCGGCAGTGGCTCGGCTGGTGGGCGCTTGTCCTATTTGCGCTTGCCGCGGCGTGGACTTGGTACAACCCAAGGGCCTTCCCGCCGCCGGACGAGTTCGGCAGCTGGGCGTCGCGCGCCACACTGGGCGAGCGGATCTATCTCGCACGGCGCAGCCATGCCGTCCCGCGACATCACATCCGGGCGGCGCACGTGCTTGCGGCCCTCTCAGCGCTCGGTCTGCCGCCGCTCATCTATGGCTTGTGGGCCTTCGACTGGTGGGCAACGATTTCGGGGGTTGCGCTGATGATACTGCCAAAGGTTTGGTTCTGTGACCGCATGGTCTGGATCCATGCCGACCTGACGGGCATCCCGCCGGGCACCCCCATGCCATACCCAACATTGCCCGAACCTGCGCCGGCCGGTTCGGCGTCATGAGACACCCACGCCAAACCCGCCGAACACCCGCTGTGAAAGGACCCCACCGATGACGCCCGCCGAGATGGAAGCCCGCATCGTTCGTTATGGCGATCTGCAACCGTGCAAGACTGCCTTTATCGATGCGCACACCCCTGGCTCGGACCAAAAAGAGAATTTCACCATCATCGGTGGCGGCGTGTCCGAGAGCGCCGATCAGCACGTCCACATCACCATCCCGCACGGGTTCAACATTGGTGCCGCGGGCCAGCCGCCCAAGTGCCGCAACTCGCTGCACTCGCACCGAACCGCTGAAGTTTTCTTCGTCCTGTCCGGGCGCTGGCGCTTCTTCTGGGGCCGGTGGGGCACTGCCGGCGAGGTGGTGCTGGAAGAGGGCGACATCTTCAACATCCCAACCGGCATCTTTCGCGGTTTTGAAAACATCGGCACCGACTACGGGATGATCATGGCCATTCTCGGCGGCGACGATGCCGGGGGCGGGGTCATCTGGGCGCCGCAGGTTATCGAGGACGCACAAGCCCATGGGCTCGTCCTGTCCGAGCGCGGGAAGCTCTATGACACCAAGGCGGGCCAAAGCCTACCCGCTGGCGAAAACCCTATGCCGCTTCTCACAGATGACGAACTGACAGCATTCCCCGAGCCGACTACCGCCGATGTCGTGCCCGCCTATGTTGCGCGCTATTGGGACATGGTGGCCCTGGCCGATCAGAACCCGGCCAAGGTAATCGGCGAGCAAGGCATGCTGCGGGACAAGCCGGGCTTTGAAGTCGATCTCGTGACCCGCGCCTCAGCGTCAGATCATATGCACAGCCACGACAAGCCTTCGGTGCTGATGCCCATCAAGGGCCATTGGCGCGTTGAGTGGCAAAGCGGCGCTTCGACCCTCGCGCCCGGCGACACGATGAGCGTACCCGAAGGCGTGCCGCACCGCACGGTCCCGTCGATGACCGGCGGAGCGGCCCTCTACCACATTGTCGGGACCGACGATGCGCCAGGCCCGACCTGGAAAGGATAGCGAGACTATGGACATCCGAATGCTTGAACCGGAGGGGATTTACCCACCGACGCCGGATTACCGCCATGGCGTGGAACTGAGCAGCCCGTCGCGTGTGGTTTACACCGCCGGCACCATGGGCCTGGAGCTTGATGGCACCGTCCCTGCAGATATCGATCGGCAGTTGGAGCTGATCTGGGACAACCTTCGCGCAATCCTCGCCAACGCCGACATGACCGTCGACAACATCGTGCGGCTGACCTCCTATCTCGCCGATCGAAAATACGCCGAGAAGAACGGCAACGCGCGGGTGGAAGCGCTCGGTGGTCGAGCTGTGCCGACGACAGCAATTGTTTGTGACTTGCTGGACCCAGCTTGGCTGATCGAGATCGAGATCATCGCCGCCGCCTAGAAGGACCGCCTCATAGGGTTGCCGCACAACACCCAGAAGAAGGGACCAATCCCCATGCCCATCCACACAACCCATGTTGGGTCCTTGCCGCGCAGCCAAAAGGTGGTCGACTTCATCTTCGCCAGGGAACGCGAGGAGCCTTACGATCAGGCTGCGTTTGATGCTGCCATGACCGAGGCGGTGGACGAGGTGGTGCGGCGCCAGGTGGAGGCCGGCATCCATTATGTGTCGGATGGCGAGACCTCAAAGATCAGCTACGCCACCTATGTAAAGGACCGCTATACCGGCTTTGACGGCGACAGCCCGCGCAACGCGCCGGCAGACTTGAGAATGTTCCCATCCTTCTTGGAGCGTCTCAAGGATGATGGCGGTACGCCCACCTATGCCCGGCCGATGTGCGTGGGCGAAGTGAAATCCAAAGGGCAGGGCGAACTCCAAAAGGACATCGACAACCTGAAGGCCGCAATGGCGAAGTATGGCGCGACGGGTGGGTTCATGAACGCCGCGTCGCCGGGCGTCATTTCGCTGTTCCTGCAGAACGACTATTACCCCACACGCGAAGCCTATCTGGAGGCACTGGCCGACGCGATGAAGGATGAGTACGAGACCATTGTCGGCGCTGGGCTGCGCTTGCAGCTCGATTGCCCGGATCTGGCGCTGTCTCGCCACATGCTGTTCACCGACCTGTCTGACGACGAGTTCGTCAAAATCGCCGACATGCATGTAGAGGCCATGAACCACGCGCTGCGCGATATCCCCAAAGAGCAGGTGCGGGTGCACATTTGCTGGGGCAATTATGAGGGCCCGCACTGCTGCGACATCGCGATGGACACGGTGTTCCCCACGCTTATGAAGACCCATGCGCGCGCGGTGCTGTTTGAGACATCCAATCCGCGCCACGCCCATGAATGGACGGTCTTCCAAGAGCGCAAGTCTGAAATTCCGGACGACAAGATTTTGGTGCCGGGCGTGATCGACTCGACCACCAATTTCATCGAGCACCCCGAAGTGGTGAAGCAGCGCATCGAGCGGTTCGCCGACATTGTCGGCCCCGCGCGCGTGGTCGCCGGGTCCGACTGCGGCTTTGGCACCTTTGCTGGCTTTGGCGCCGTCGACCCCGAGATCGCATGGGCGAAGCTCAAAACGCTCGCCGACGGCGCAGCCTTGGTGGACTACTAAGCGCAGTGGCTGCGGGCGTTAGCCCGCGTAAGCCACCGTCCGTTGGGTCTGCTCGCCTAGCCCCTCAATGCCCAGGCGCATGGTTTGGCCCGCCTTAAGGTAGGTCTGCGGGTTTTGGCCCATGCCAACGCCTGGAGGCGTGCCGGTGGAGATGATGTCGCCGGGCTGCAGGCTCATGAACTGCGAGATGTAGTGCACCAGATGGCGCACGCCGTAGACCATGGTCTTCGTGGAGCCATATTGGTAGCAGTGGCCATCGACCTCGAGGAACATCGACAAATTCTGAGGATCGGCGACCTCATCGCGGGTCACGAGCCACGGGCCGATCGGCCCAAACGTGTCGGCCGACTTGCCCTTGACCCACTGGCCGGCGCGCTCGATCTGGAACGCGCGCTCAGAGAGATCATTGACGACGCAGTAGCCGGCCACGTGATCCATCGCATCGTCCTCTGAGACGTAGCGCGCCTCTTTGCCGATCACGATGCCAAGCTCGACCTCCCAGTCGGACTTTTCGGAGCCTTTGGGGATGATCACATCATCGTTCGGGCCTGTGATCGCGCTGGTCGCCTTGAAGAAGAGCACTGGCTCGGGCGGCACATCCATGCCCGACTCAGCGGCATGGTCGGCGTAGTTGAGACCGACGCAGATGAACTTGCCCACAGCGCCCACACAGGGGCCAAAACGGGCCGAACCCTCTACGAGCGGAAGCGAAGCGGGGTCGAGGCCGGCAAGCCCAGCCAAAGAGGCGTCGGAGAGCGTGTCGCCCGCAATGTCATCAACGTGGCTCGATAAGTT
>JAHCMG010000108.1 GCA_019192585.1 Devosiaceae bacterium MH13 | reverse complement strand
CCTCCCCCGCCCCTGGAACTCACCTTACATCTGGGGCTCGCTGGCGCTGATCTTGGTCTATGCCGCCTATGTCGCCGAAGTCTTTCGCTCGGGCATTGAATCCATCCATCAGAGTCAGCGGTCGGCGGCCGCCTCGCTCGGCTTGTCGGATGGCGATACCATGCGCTTCGTGGTCCTGCCCCAAGCGATCCGCAACGTGATGCCGGCCAACATGAACCTGTTCATCGCGCTCCAGAAAGATGTCGCGCTCTTGTCCTTCATCGGACCGGTGGAGATCTTCCGCCAAGCCGGGGTCTACAAGTCGCTTCTGGCGAACTTCACGCCCTATGTCGGCGCGGCTCTGATCTTCCTGGCGATCACCATACCGGCGACGCGCTACGCCGACCATTTGATGAGCAAGCAAGCCAGGGCGCGCTCGTGACCTCAGCACCCTCTGTCAAACTGGCCCTTGCCGGGGTCAAGAAGAGCTATGGGAGCAACCTTGTTTGCAAGGGCGTCGATCTGACGGTCGAGCAAGGCCAGATGGTCTGCCTTATCGGCGCCTCTGGGTCCGGCAAGTCGACGCTTCTGCGGTGCATCAACCTGCTCGAGCCCGTTGATGACGGGGTGATCTGGCTCGATGGCGAAGACATCGCAGAACCGGGGCTCGACCCGCAGCCGATCCGCCAGCGCATCGGCATCGTCTTCCAGTCCTACAATTTGTTCCCGCACATGACGGCGCTGGAGAACACGCTTCTGGCGCCCATGCGGGTGAAAAAACTGAGCCGCAACGCCTTGATGCCCGAGGTGACCAATCTGTTCGAACGGTTCGGGCTCGCTGGTCACATGGAGCACTATCCCGACCAGCTATCGGGCGGCCAGCAGCAAAGGGTGGCCATCATCCGCGCGCTCGCCATGCGCCCGGAGATCATGCTATTCGATGAAATCACCTCCGCCCTCGACCCCGAACTGGTCGGTGAGGTGCTCGACGTTTTGCGCCAACTGCACGCCGACGGCATGACGATGGTGCTCGCCACCCATGAGATGGGGTTCGCCCGCGAGCTGGCAGACAAAGTCTGTTTTCTCGACGATGGGCGTGTCCTCGAAGAAGGCCCGCCGGAGACGCTATTCGCCTCGCCCAAGCACGCGCGGACCCGGGCCTTCCTCTCGCGGGTGCTCGACGCTGTGCCGTCTTAAGCAAAAAATCTACAGCGGCCGGCGCGTGCAGGCCCCTTAGGTTAGCGATCTTTGAACCATGCTGTGCGAAACGCGTCAGGCGGCCTATTATGAGGCCATAGGGGATGCCAGCATCAAGGATCGATCATGACCCTTACCCGCCATCGCACACACGCGCCCTCGCCTTCTAGCGCGCTGACCCGCCGGACCGTCGGCCTCGGCCTGATGACACTCGGCCTCACAGGGTGCGCCAGCGGCGGCTTGGTCGACGCCTATGCGACAACGAGCGCCAGCCTCGCGCCAGACCTGCGCCCCACCGCCAATAGCGGCTACGATGGCTGGGTGGCGGCCTTTCAAGGCCGCGCGATGAGCCAAGGCATCTCGCAAAGCGTGCTCGATGCCGGCTTTGCCAATGCCGGCTTTCTGCCTGGCGTCGTCGCGCGCGACCGCAACCAAACCGAGTTCACGCGCACGCTGGAAGATTATCTGGCCATCGCGGCCTCCGATGAGCGCGTGCGCAACGGCCGTGCCGCCTACCGCACGTACCGCTCGGTCTTTGACCGCCTCGAACAGACCTATGGCGTCGACGGGCCGATCATTGCGGCGATCTGGGGCCTTGAGAGTTCGTATGGCGAGCGCCGCGGCAACATCCCGGTGATCTCGTCGACCTCGACCCTCGCCTTTGATGGGCGCCGCGGTCGGTTCTTCGAGCAGCAGCTCGTCGCCGCCCTGCGGATCCTTCAAAATGGCGACATCACAGCGCCGCTTCTTACCGGCAGCTGGGCCGGCGCGATGGGCCACACCCAATTCATCCCGACATCGTACGAAGCCTTCGCCGTCGATTTTACCGGCGATGGCCGCCGGGACATCTGGTCTGATGACCCCTCTGACGCGCTGGCCTCCGCCGCGGCTTACCTTCAACGCAACGGTTGGACCGCCGGGACCCGCTGGGGCCGAGAGGCAATCGGCGGCGCTGGCGGCGGACGGATCATCCAGCCGCAGGCAGGCGGCCCCCGCTTCGCGGTGACCGACAATTTCCGCGTCATCAAGCGCTACAACAACTCCGACTCCTACGCGATCGGTGTCGGCCACCTCGCCGACCGGATTGCCGGCGGCGGGCCGCTACAAACGCCCTTCCCGCCCGACGCCAACGGCATGACCAAGGCCGACCGCGTAGCGCTCCAGCAAGCGCTGACCGATGCTGGGTTCGACACCGACGGCGTCGACGGCGTCATCGGCCCCAACTCGCGCCGTGCCATCAGCGCCTACCAGCAGAGCATCGGGGTGCCCGCGACGGGTGATCCATCGCTCGATCTTCTGCGCCGATTGGGCGGTTAGCGCCCCTGATAACCGTCCCGCGCGGCGGTGCAGATCGGGCACCGCTGCGGGCGTTTTGCGCGCTTCGTGATGGCGACCGGGGTCACACTCCGGCCTTTTCAAGCGCTTTCGACGCACCTGCTGACAATTTCCTCGTTTGCCGAAAAACGCGGCGAATGGCGGCAGCAAGAGTGCTCCGCTGCGCAATTTTCTAGCGCGGCCTCACACCTTGAGAACTGGCCCTGCCTAGTTTTTAAACACTGGTCATTACCTAGCCAAACTACGTATTTGGCGGACGTGAGAAACGTCTGCTTAGGTGCGCGCTGCGCTGTCACAAGCGCTGTGAAAGTCGCCAAGACCAAGCGCTATTCCGGCACCTGCCGAACGTCGCACGTGATGGCCGCGATACCCCAAGGAGCTTCCCCCATATGTCGAAAAAATCATTCATGATGACGCGTCGCGGCGCGTTGGGCCTTTTGGCCACCACCGCCCTGCCCTTCACCCCGCTTCGCGCGCTTGCACAAGGCGAGCCGATCAAGATTGGCATCCTGCACTCGCTGTCGGGTACGATGGCGATCTCTGAGACGACGCTCAAAGACACGATGGAACTGCTGATCGAACAGCAAAACGCCATGGGTGGCGTCCTCGGCCGCCCGCTTGAAGCCGTCGTCGTCGACCCGGCCTCCGATTGGCCGCTGTTCGCTGAAAAAGCCCGTGAGCTGATCTCGGTTGAAGGCGTCGATGTGATGTTCGGCTGCTGGACCTCGGTGAGCCGCAAGTCGGTTCTGCCGGTGATCGAAGAGCTCAACGGTCTTCTGTTCTACCCGGTCCAATACGAAGGCGAAGAATCCTCCAAAAACGTCTTCTACACCGGCGCTGCGCCGAACCAGCAGGCGATCCCCGCCACCGACTACTTCCTCGAAGAGTTGGGCGTTGAAAAGTTCGCGCTGTTGGGCACCGACTATGTCTACCCGCGCACGACCAACAACATTCTCGAGAGCTACCTTCAGTCGAAGGGCATCGCGGCCGAAGACATCTTCGTCAACTACACGCCGTTCGGCCATGCCGACTGGTCTTCGATCGTTGCCGATGTCGTCGCGCTGGGCGCAGACGGCCAGAAGGTTGGCGTCATCTCCACGATCAATGGCGACGCGAATATCGGCTTCTACCGCGAACTGGCAGCCGCCGGCATCTCGGCCGACGATATCCCGGTCGTTGCCTTCTCGGTCGGTGAGGAAGAACTTTCGGGCCTCGACACCTCCAACCTTATGGGCCACCTCGCCGCCTGGAACTACTTCCAGTCCGCGGACAGCGACATCAACGAAGAGTGGGTTGCCGCCTGGAAGGCACGCATGGGCGCCGACCGCGTGACCAACGACCCGATGGAAGCGCACTATATCGGCTTCAACATG
>JAHCMG010000107.1 GCA_019192585.1 Devosiaceae bacterium MH13 | reverse complement strand
CCAGACAACGGGAAACACCGGGCCACCCAGAACGATGGCGAGCTCGAAAACCGCGCCGTAGCCGCTGCGGCACAGGGCATGCAGACGATCCGGCGGGCCCAGATAGGTGCGCGGTTCACGGGCCACGGCATCAAGAGCGCGCTCGGGCGTCACCACCGACGCGTTGCGCTGGCGCAGCGCGGCCTCCGCAAGGCTTTGCTCGTAACGCCAGGCGCGCGAAAAAGCCTGCATCACAGGCACCTCCGCCGCGACCCCGGCCGCCCTGAGGGCTTCGCAGAGACGGCGGACGGCCTCTTGATCAACCTTATCGGCGCTTGCAGCGACTTCTGACACACGGACCTGCATGCCAACACAGTGCCGCAAAAGCGTTACGATTGCGTAGTGACATGCCCTGATCGGCGCGCTTGGCTACTCGTCCCAAGGCACGGGCCGGCGGTCCCGAAACAGCCGGCCACGCGGCCCGCCATCGGGCAATTGCGCCAGATAAATCGCCGTGTCCGCACCTTCCGCCGCCGACAGCGTCGCTCCGGGCCCGCCCATCGAGGTGCGCACCCAGCCCGGGCACATAGCATTGATCAGCACGGAGCGCGGCGCTTCACCTGCCGCCTTGACGGTGATGGCGTTAAGGTAGGCCTTGGTGACACCATAGGCGCCGGGTCCCAAGCCGTGCAGCGAGCCCCATCCCGATGAAACATTGACGACCCGGCCATAGCCCCGGTCCGCCATCGCGGGCACCAAGGCCCGCATCAGCTGCAGCGGCCCCAGCGCGTTGACGCGCGTCGAAGCCTCAATGTCCTCCCACGGCATGGTCATCAGGTTCCCATCGGGCAAGATGCCGGCATTATTGACCAGCACATCCACGCGGTCCGCCACCGTGGGAGCCACGCTCTCAATCGAGGCTGGGTCGCCAACATCGAGCTCCAACACCTCGACGCGCAAGCCGTGCGTGCGTTGCAGCGCCTCAGCGGCTTCATCGCCTTTGGCTTTGTCGCGGGCGCCGAGGATCACCTCCAAGCCATCGCGGGCCAGGCCCTCAACGATGGCAAGGCCAATGCCACGATTGCCGCCGGTCACAAGTGCTGTTCTGGCCATGGGTCAGCTGTGCTCCAACAAAAAGGTCCGCAGGCAACGTACCTGCGGACCCAAACCATGCGCAAACTGTAACGGCGATTAGTTGCCGTAGATCACTTCTGGCAGCCAGGTCGCCAGCGGTGGGAACCACCACAGGATGGCAAGCATCAGCACCTGGATGAACACAAACGGGATGATGCCTCGGTAGATATCCATCGTCTTGATGCTCTCAGGCGCCACGCCGCGCAAATAGAACAGCGCGAACCCAAATGGCGGGGTGAGGAACGATGTCTGCAGGTTGATGGCCATCATAATGCCCAGCCACACCGGGCTCATGGTCGTGCCGTCTGGCATTTCCATCGCCAGCAACACCGGCGTCACCAAGGGCACGACGACGAACACGATCTCGAGGAAGTCGAGGAAGAACCCCAAGACGAACATCAGCACCATCACGGCGATGATCGCGCCCACAGCACCACCCGGCATGCCGGTCAGGAACTCGTGGACGAGCTCCTCGCCGCCAAGGTTGCGGAAGATCAGCGAGAAGAAGGCCGCGCCGATCAGGATGATGAACACCATGCAGGTGATCTGCGTGGTTGAATGCATCACCTCATTGAGCACGCCCGAGCGGAACACGCGCAAAAGGCAGACCAGCAGGCCCCAGGCGATGATGACGCAGAAGGCCGCCGAGATCCAAATCGCAATCATATCGGATTGCGGGATCTCCTGGCGCGAGATGCGCAAATCGATGAAGCTTGTCATCAACAGCACGACGATGATCGATATGCCGGTCAGATAGACCGGAAGCGGCTTCGATTCATCGCTGCGATAGCCCGCAAGAAGGATAGCGCCCACGGCCCCGACCGCGGCGGCTTCCGTGGGGGTTGCAACACCGGCGAGGATCGACCCGAGCACCGCGATGATCAGCAAAATGGGCGGCAGAAGCGCATGCAAGACCTGGCCGATGGACGGTTTCTCGTCCTCCGGCACGATCATCGCGGGCGACGCTTCTTTATCGATCAGCGCCACAATGATCTGCCAGACGATGTACAGCGCCACGAGGCCAAGCCCGGGCAGAAGCGCGCCGGCGAAAAGGTCACCCACCGAAATGGTGCCGGGCACGAAGGTGAAATCACCCGCTTCCCACGCCGCTTGTTGCAGCTCCAGCTGCGCTTGCTGATACCCGTTGGAGATCTGGTCGCCCAAGATGACCAGCACGATCGAGGGTGGAATGATCTGCCCCAGCGTGCCGGCGGCCGCGATCGACCCGCAGGCAAGGCGCGGATTGTACCCATTGCGCAGCATGGTCGGCAGCGACAGAAGGCCCATCGTCACAACTGTGGCGCCGACAATACCGGTGGAGGCGGCAAGCAGCGCGCCCACCAGCGACACCGAGATGCCGAGCCCGCCGCGCAGGGAGCCAAACAGCCGGCCCATGGTCTCGAGCAGCTCCTCGGCCACCCGACTGCGCTCCAACATCACGCCCATAAAGACGAATAGCGGCACGGCGATCAGCACGGTGTTGGTCATCGTGCCGAAAATGCGGCTCGGCATGGCGCTCAAGGTGATGTTGGCGCCGGCGAAATAGCCTAAAATGGCGAAGACGATCGCGACGCCCGCCAGCGTGAACGCCACCGGGAAACCCGCCATCAGCAGGACGCACGCCACCGCGAACATCGCGATGTCGAGCGTATGGATCAAACCATGGTCCATCAATCAGTGCCCCCCGCCGGACAAACGCAACTTCTGCAACTCATCATTGTCGCCCTGCAGGGCCAGGACAGACCGGATCGCCATCGAGACGCCCTGCAGCGCCATCAGCACCGCAAAGCCAAGGATGGCCGACTTCAAAATGTAGACAAACTGCAGCCCCGACGCCTCGGCAGAGGCCTCAAGCTGGGCCCAGGAGCGGGCAACATAGTCGAACGAGAACAGCCAAACCGCCGCGCACATGGGCAGCAGCAAGAAGATCGAACCGAACAGATTCACCATCGCTTTGCGGCGCAACGGCGCCTCGCGGTAGAAAATGTCCACCCGCACGTGGCCGTCCTTGAGCAGCGTGTACGCCGCGCACAGCATGAACAGGAAACCGTGCATGTAGGTGATCGATTCCTGCCACATGATCATCGGCAGGCCGGCAATGTTGGGCGCACCATACAAGTAGCGCGCGAGCACCACCGTGAACTGCACCAGCACGATGCCCAGCGTCAGCCAGACAAGGATTTTGCCGAGCAAATCATTCAGGCCGTCGATTGCGTTGGCCAATCCACGCATGGGTCCCCCCAGTTTGTCAGGCGACCGGCAAGCGCTCCCTGTGCAGCCCGCAGTCGTGTCACATCATCCGCTGTAGCAGGCTTGGTTGGTGCTCACCATTAGTCGATAAGGGCAGCACCGGCTTGCGATTGATCAAGTCGGCCATTTCTGTCGCCTGGGCGGCAAAAATGCCCGGAATACTTGGACTCGACGGCCGCGGCCGAAAACAAAAAGACGCGGCAACTTGCATTGCCGCGTCTCATTTGAAGCATCCGCAAGAACGCCCTTAGATGTCCAGAATCGAGTTCCGGGCTTCGGCGTAAACATGCTCGGAAATCCGCGCCCAACGACCGATGTCGCGGCGGGCACGCAGGTAGCTGTCGAGAATTCGCTGACCGATTTCGTCTTCGGCCGATTCCTGCACAACCTCTTCGGATGCGCGGACCATTTCGGCGAACACATCATCGGGGAAGCGACGCAGGATCACATCGTCTTCGTTGATCAGCGCGTTCAGCGACGTCCCGTTGTTCGCCATGAACTCCGAGTACATGTCGTTGTTCTCGGCGAGACCAGCAGCGCGGAAGATCGTCTGATCAGCCGGGGTCAGCGAGTTCCACACATCCATGTTGATACCAGCCGACAGACCCGAACCCGGCTCATGGAAGCCCGGATAGTAGTAGTTCTTCAGAATGCGTTGGAAGCCGAATGCACGGTCGTTCCACGGGCCGACGAACTCGGTCGCGTCAATCGCACCCGACTGCAGCGCGGGGAAGATTTCACCACCGGGGATCGACACCGCCGATGCACCCATGCGGCGAAGCACTTCGCCACCGAGGCCCGGCATACGCATGGTCAGGCCGCGCATGTCTTCCATCGAGTTGATTTCTTTGGCGAACCAGCCGCCCATCTGGACGCCGGTGTTACCAGCCATGATGCCTTTAACACCGAAGCCAGCTGCCAGTTCGTCCCACAGCTCTTGACCACCACCATGGTTCATCCAGCCATCGAACTCGTTGGCCAGCATGCCCATCGGCACGGCTGTGAAGAAGGCGAAGGCCTTGTGCTTGCCGAGCCAGTAATACTCAGCACCGTGGTACATGTCGGCCGCGCCGCTTGCCACGGCATCGAAGGCTTCAAACGCGGGCACCAGCTCGCCAGCGGCAAGCAGGTTCACGGTGATCCGGCCATCGGTCATGGCGGTGATGCGGTCAGCGAAACGCTGCGCACCGGTGCCCAGACCGGGAAAGTTTTTCGGCCACGTGGTGACCATGGTCAGCTCGCGCATGCCTTGCGAAATGGCAGGCGTGGCGAGCGTCGTTGCTGCCGCGGCACCCGCGGTAACAACACCAGCTTTTTTGATAAATGAACGACGATCCATGCAGAGTTCCTCCCGAACGTCTTTTTGACGGATTGCTGTGAGCGCAGTGGGCCAAGCTATGCGTCAGACGCATACGCCCCATGCAGCCGCGCGCACTTAAACCCCAAAGGCTCGACCAGCACAAGAGGCATTCGGGCGCATCGGTAAACCGTCGCAGGCATCAGACTTTCGTTCGTTAGATCAGCATGTTATCGGCGCTTTGCCTTTTACAAATGTCCGTCACAATTCTTTTAGGTTGTTATCCAAGTGGCCACACCGACACCCTCTTCAACCAAGCCTCTGGTCTTGGTCAGCTGCGACCTCAAATCCTTTGACGGCTATCAGTGGCATGCCGCGATCGACACCTATGCGCGCGCGGTCGCGCTGGCCTCGGGCTGCGCCCCAGTGCTGATGCCCGCCTTAGGTGCATTGAGCGCCGCGGACAGTCTGCTCGAGGCTGCGCACGGCATTGTCTTCACCGGCGCGCGATCAAACGTGCATCCCGAGAACTATGGCACCAAGGCGACCGATGATCACGAACCGTTCGATGCTGCGCGCGATGAGACCACCTTGCCGATGATCCTGCGGGCGGTCGAGCGCGGCGTGCCGCTGCTGGCGATCTGCCGCGGCCATCAGGAGCTCAACGTGGCCTTTGGCGGCACCATCGATGCTGAGATCCAAACCATCGAGGGACGGCTTGACCATCGTGGCGGGCCGAGCGACGCGCCGGTCGACCACCGCTTCCGGCCGAAGCATCCGGTTGCGCTGCGGCCAGGCGGCCCGCTTGAGGCAGCCATTGGCGAGCGGGAGATCGTCGTCAACTCTGTGCACCGCCAGGCCATTGGCCGGCTCGGAGACGGGCTCACGGCGGAGGCCACGGCGCCCGATGACACCATCGAAGCCATAAGCGTCACCGATGCGACGGGCTTCACCTTGGGCGTTCAGTGGCACCCCGAACACTGGGCCTGCCAGTCTTTGGAGGCCGATGCGCCATCGACCGCGATCTTCAGAGCCTTTGGTGAGGCCGCCGCCGCTTACAAAGGGGCGAACGCGTAGCTTAGCGGGCGAACGACGCCGCCAGCAATAGCACGCCGAAGCCGAGCACCAAGAGGGCGCCGGTTAGCTCAAGGCCGATACGGCCAAAACGCATCCACGCACCGGTTTGGGACTGCGCGGCCAGCAGGCCAGACAGGCTGCCCGCGAGCACGGCTAAGGTTCCAACCGTCAGCGCGGTCCCCGCCCCCATCGCGTAGGCTGCCGCCGAGCCTTGCCAGAACAGGCCTTGGCTTAAGGCGAGCACCAGCACCAACAGTGCGCCTGTGCACGGTCGCATGCCAGCGCCGACGACCAGCGCCAGGGTCTGCGGCCAACCTTGCGCGCCGGAGACCGCCTCGGCGTCAGGCATATGCGCATGATCACACCCGCAATCGGACCCATGGTCATGGTGATCATGGGTTTGGTGATGATCGGTGTGGTGGTCATGGCTATGGCCATGGTTCACCGCCGCCGATAGGGACGCGGCAACGGGCTCGGGCTCAGGCCTCTTCAGCCGCCGCCGCACGAACCGCGCGAGCAAGTACAACCCCATCAGCACAATCAGCGCGTAGGCGAACCGTTCGAGCGTGATGGTCGCCGATGTCAGGACCTGTTGAGACAGGCCAAACACGCCCGCGAGGAGCCCAACGGCCACCACGGCCACGGTGGCCTGGAGCGCGGCAGCCATCACGGCCAGCATTGCGCCGCGTCGCGCTGTTTCGCCCGATGCAAGCATGTACGAGCCAATGACCACCTTGCCGTGCCCGGGCCCGGCTGCGTGGACGACGCCATAGAGAAACGACAGGCCAAGCAAGGCCCAAAGGCCCCCGGCGCTGGTCTCGACCGACCGAAGCGCCGCCACCAATCCCTGGTAGAACTGGCCCTGCGCTTGTGCGGTGACCGCGACCAGCCAATCAAAGCCAAAGCCCACAACTGGCTCGGCCGGCACGCCGACGCCAAACGGGTTTGACTGGGCTAGACCGACGCTGGGCGCCGCCAAACAGGCACCGCCAAGGGCGACCAAGCGCCAAGCCATGCGCGCGCGCCGCTCAGCCACAGCGCACCCGCGCGCGGTTGGCAAGCTGTGTCGTCACTTGCAAAAGCTCCTCAGGCACGATCCCGTCGGCGGGTATCAAAGCCAGGATGCTGGCATAGCTGTCATCAAGCTCTGGCGGCTCATCCAAGGTCAGCGCGCAGCCCGTGGGCGCGCCGACAAGCTCAATGGGATCTCGCTCAGCCAGCGAAAACGCAACGAAATATTCGGGGTCGAAAATATCGACCACCACCAGATCATGCGCGGCGGCCGTCACCGGCGCTTGCAGCGGCAAGGTGAAGGTCAGCGTGGTGCGCACGCCGTCATGGTCGAGATAATAGTTGGTCGGCGCGTCAAAATCCTCGGAGAACAAGTCGCCGATCCGGTCGGTGTCCATCGCGCCAGCGATGGAGGTGAAATAGAAAAACTCTTGCAGCGAGGTGACGTTGAGTTCGGCCAGTTCAGCGGTTTCATCCCGGCTGAACACGCCATCGCCGTTCGCATCAAGGCCCTGCATCAGATAGGCGGAAAAGGCCTCATCGAATGTCCACGAGTGCTCAATCGCCTCGATCGCGCCAGCGCCGCCAAACAAGATCCGCGCGGAGGCGTCCACCCACACATGCGGATGCGCCTGCGCTGCGGGTGCAAGCACCAGCAATCCTGCAAGGCTTGAGATGATCAATCGTGTCATGCCGGTCCGCTACGAGTCGACAGAGGCTGATTTGTGACACGTCCTAGGGTTTAGAGCGCCTTGATGCAAATACGGGCAGAGCGTGAACAACCCGTTCAACGCTCATCGGCAAACCGGTCGGCGAGGAAATCCACAAAAGTCCGCAGCTTCGAAGGCATGTGCCGGCGCTCCGGATAGACCGCGTAAATGCCGACGCCGCGCAGCTCGTACTTTTCAAGCACCGGCACGAGGCGGCCCTGCTCGATGTCTTCTTTGAGCGTCAGGAACGGGATCTGGCAGAAACCCAGCCCTTCGAGTGCGGCAAGGCGGATGACGTTCGGCGCGTTGATCGCGATCCGGTTCTCGATGCGCACCGAGCGCCGCCCCTCATCGGTGTCGAACGTGTAGGCGTGCTTAAACCGCGCGTTCGAATCGACGATGCACGGCATGTGCGCCAGATCGTCGGGGCTCTCGGGCATGCCATGCGCTTCGATCACCTCCGGCGCGGCGCACACCACGATGCGGAAGGGCGCGAGCTTGCGGGCGATCAGGCTTGAATCGGCAAGCTCCGAGATGCGGATGGCCACATCGAACCGTTCGGCCACCATGTCGACGAAACGGTCTTCGAACAGCAAATCGAGGTCGACCTTCGGGTACGCCTTTGCAAATTCGAGCATCGCCTGGCCAAGCTTGCCGGCAGAATAGGTGCGCGGCGCGGAGACCCGCAAAACGCCCGACGGCTCCTTGCCATGGGCGCGGATCCGGTCTTGCAGGCCTTCCATCTGGCCAAGCAGGGCCACTGTCTCATCGAAATAGAGCTGGCCGGGCTCGGTCAGCGCCACCGAGCGGGTGGTTCGTGTCAGCAAGCGAACGCCGAGAAAATCCTCAAGCTCGCGCACATCTTTCGACAGGATCGCTTTCGAGCGGCCCGTGGCCCGCGACGCGGCGGAATAGCCGCCCTCCCGCACCACATCGACAAACGACCGCATGCGGCTGAGCGTATCCAAACCTGTTTCTCCACATTGGTAGGCGCGTTGCGGGCAGGCACGACGTCACCGCCACCTGCATACATATGCCGGCGCGGGCCGGTGGCTAGGCTTGGCTTTGCGATCTTGCTTTTTCAAACACCGCATCGATCACCCGCTGGGTGCCTTGCGCATCTTCAAGCGACCAAGGGTAGGCCGCCCCTTCGCGCACGGCCCGGCAAAACGCCTCAACCTGCAACACATAATGGTTCGCCGCCGGGAACTGCTCGCGGGTGATCGAAACGCCCTGCCCGCTGGTCTCGCTGCGGTGCAGTTCAAGGAGCGCAGGTCCGTAAACATTCGCGTTAAACGGCGCCGTCAGCTTCAACACACCCTGTTCGCCAACAAACAGCATCTGCTGAAACGGATGCATCCGCATCGAGTTCACCCAATGCGCGGTGAACGTTTCAAAACGCGCAGAGACGCGCGCAAGCACATCAACCCCGCCGTCGAAATCGACATCAGCATGGGTGATGGACACAGGTTCTTCCCCGGTCAACCAGCGCGTTGCGCCATGGGTGTAGACGCCAATATCGGGGATCCCGCCACCGCCCGTGTCAGGCTTGTTGCGGATGTTTCCGGGGTCGCTGGCATTGTTGTAGCTGAACACGCCTTCCACATGGATCAGCTTGCCGATGGCGCCCTCCCGGTAGAGCGCCTGCGCGCGCCGCCATTGTGGATGGTGGACGATCATATACGCCTCGGTGGCCAACAGGCCCGATGCATCTCGCGCCTCGATCAGCCCATCGATCTCATCGGCGCGCATCGCGATCGGCTTCTCGGTCAGCACATGCTTGCCGGCCGCGATCGCCTTCTTGGTCCACTCAACATGCAGATGGTTGGGCAGCGGAATGTAGACGGCGTCGATGTTCGGATCGGCCAGCAACGCATCGTACGAGGTGAGCACTTTGAGGTCTGGATAAAACGCCTGAAACGGCGCGGCCTTCTCGGCGCTCGATGTCGCCAGCGCCGCAAACGAGGCTCCGCTCGCCGCGTGAATGGCCGGCGCCATTTGTTCGCGCGCGAACTTCGATGCCCCCAAGACCCCCCAACGGACCGGTTCTACCATCGCCATATCTCCCTTTGTTTCTTTGTTGTTCTTGCCGGGGCCATCACTGGCCCACGGGTTTTTAGGACGCGTCACCCTCCGGCCGATCATGTTCGTAAAGCGTCAGCCCATCAAACACGGGCAGCCAGCGCTCGCGGCGGATAGTCCAAAGCTCGTAGGTCGGCGTGAAGGTATCGGGCGCATCGAAGCTACCAAGGTGCAGCTCGATCTCATCGCCACTTTCGGAGAAAACCGAGGACCCGCAGCGCGGGCAAAATGACCGCCCCTCATAGGTGGAGTAGTCACCCTCAACGCGCACCGCGTGCCGCGGGTAGACCGCTGAGGCGTGAAACAGCGCGCCGTGATGCTTGCGGCAATCCATGCAGTGGCACACGCCCACGCGATCGGGCGCGCCCGTTGCCACAAACCGCACCGCGCCACACAGGCAGCCGCCACGCGCCTCGGTCATCTCATCCCCCGTCCGGTCCCAAAGCCGCCTCACCCTGCAAGGTCAGGGTGCTCGTAGGCCCCAGGATACGGCATCGGGCGCAGCGGGCCTAGCGGCACCACGCCATTCCACGAGCGGCCAAAATAGCCCTGCCGGCAATGGACCAGTGACCCCGCCGCGCGAACGCCGGGCACCGCATAGACGCGACATAGCCAGCGCCACAGGTTCGGATAATCAAGGATGCGCGCGCCGTTGAGCTTCATGCGCACCGTGTAGACCGGGTCATGGCGATAGAGCGTTGGGAACAAGCGCAAGTCCGCTTCCGTGAAGGCTTCGCCGGTCAGGAACGGGCGGCCATCGCCCAGCAGATCGTCGAGCCAGCCGAGCGTTTCGAAATAAGCCTCGAACGCCCGAGCATAGACCTGTTGGTCCGACGAGAAGCCCGCCTTGTAGGCCCCATTGTTGATGGTGATATAGACCCGCTCATTCAACGCATCGATCTGCGTGCGCAGAGCCGCGTCTTCGGGGTAAAAGTCCGGCCGATCGGCATCGCTCAACGCACTGCCCAAAGGGCCGGCCTGCGCGGCAAGCATACGGATGATCTCGGCGCTTTCGTTGCTGACGATGCGCCCCGCCTGCTTGTCATACAGGATCGGCACCGACTGCTCTTGCGAGCCCTCCGCCTGGTAGACCTGCTTGGCAAGCCGCAGCCCCTGCCCCGTGCCGGTCTCGGCCGTGCACTCGGCCAAGGGCGCACCGGTCAAGCTCGCGATACGCCCCGGGTTGAACTCCCACAGGTTGGGGCCGGCCGGGTCATCGTCACCCGTGCGGTTGGGGAAGGCCACATCCATGCTGATCGCGCCCGTGAGCCCCAGCACCGCGCGGGCCAAGGTCACGCGGTGGCACCAGGGGCAATTGAGCGCGACAAACAGATGGTACCGGCCCGGCTCGGCCGGAAAGTCCGCGTCCCCGATCGCGTGCCGAAACCCGCTCACCCCGCGCACGAACTCGCCCTTGGCTTTTCGCGCCGCAGCGTCGGTTTGGTCTTCCTCTGTCGAGGTCTGCGGTGGGGGCGTCATGGAGCCGGTCCTTTAGGAGAGCGCGTCAAGCACACGGCCCGCAACGGTCAGGCCTATGCCCAGGACGGTGCTGGCAATTGCCCAGTTTGGCAACAGGACGCCGAACTCGATCAAATCGTGCTCGCGGTTCTTGCGCCGATTGGCGGAGAGTTTCGCCCTGTATAGCTCCATGCCCGTCGCGGTGTCCGCTGCGGCTTGATCCTGCGCAGCGCGCCGGGCGTTCCACCGCGCCGACGTGATCCGCCAGGCCGCGCGCAGGGCCGGTGCGGCGATCAACACCGAAGAGGCGAGGTACAAGCCCTCGGAGACGGTGACGCTCAAGGCTGGGTAAGGTCGATGGTCAGCTCGAGCCCAACGGCTTCCGCCAGCGCAATCAACGTCCACAGTTCTGGACCCGAAGGGCGCTTGCCGTTCGCGATGCGAGAGAGGAGCCCAACATCGAACCCCGATTTGCGCTCCAGCTGCCGCATCGACAGCCCCGAGCGTGCGAGGATCTGGCGGACCAAAACAGCCCCAAGGCTTGAGGCCTTTTGCTTGCCATACAGTGACAAGAGCGCCTTGCGTTCTGCGGGGTTGCGCACGGTGCTCAGCGGTGCCGTATCGAGCCCACTAACGCCGCGCAGCCGCTTGGCGGGCTTGCCATTCGCTTTGCCGCCATCACGCGCTTGCCGCTTGCGCTCAGGGGTCTCCGTATCAACTGAAATGTCTTGAACGGCCGCCATTGCCACACCCTGACTTGTTGTCTTTCACAACAACAAAATAGACGCTCTCGCCACCAAGTTCAAGTCAGGCAACTATGGCCGCGCTGACCTCGGCAAAGAAGGCGTCAAACCCCTCGGCATCCGCGCCGATAACCGCCAGCTGACTGCGAACCGCCCGCACACCAGCCGCGCGATGAAAGGCCAAAATGGGTTGGCCGTCCTGCTCCCAGTAGGCGGCAAGAAGCGCCAGCTTGGCATGCTGGTAGCGGAACGCAACGACATAGGCTTCTGGATGATCGTCCTCGTAGGCACTGTCATCGGGCACGGCGGCTAGCCGGTCGAACTTCACCAACAGCTCCGCCAGCGCCGTCGGGACATAGTCAATGCGAACATGCTCGGGCTCGTCGAAAACATCCGCCGGCAGCCTGCCGTTAAAGGGCTGGCGGGCCAAAGCGCCAAAAAGCGTGTCCAAATCACGCTCAACAACCCGCCGGGCCATGCCGGCTTTCTGCTTGTCGAGCTTGGTCTTACCAGGACGCTCTGACAGATCGTCCAAAAACTGGTCGGTGAAGGCGAGCAGGAGAGCCATGGCGTAGCGGACTTAAAGGGGGCAGCGGAACGAGCCGGGTCAGGCGGCGTCCGTCGATCAAGGCGTCATAGGGGCCGGATCGTCAAGCCGAGGGGTCGGGCACGGTCAGAGCGCCGGAGCCGATCGATTTGATCGCAGCCGTCGTGCGGTTGTTGACGCCAAGCTTGGAGAACACCCGCCGCAAATAGGTATCAACGGTAGCCTCGGAGATCTCCAGAATGCTGGCAATGTCGCCATTGCTCTTGCCCAGCGCGACCCAGTGCATCACCTCGCGCTCGCGGTCGGTCAGCATCTCGCCGACATGCGGATAGGGGTGCAGGCGCATATAGGCGCGATCGAACTCCTGGCAGACCAGCTGTAAGAGCCGCTCTTCGATCCCGGTCAGGGTGAAGTCGGCTTGCGAGCTCGCGAGACCAAAATAGCTGATCAGGCCCGAGTGCGATGAAACCGGGACCCCGATTCCCGACTTGAACTGATAGTCGTTCAGGCGCGAGGCGAACTCTCTTTGGTGGCTTGTTAGGTCGATATGATCGAAAATATCGGCCCATTCGGTCGGCGCACCGGCGCGCAAGGTCGACCCGATAATGGGGTCGTCGACGTAAAAACCCCCGGTTTCATAGGTATCCACCCACGCTTTGGGAAAAGTGTGGTTAATCAACCCTTTCTCCAAAGGCAGGACGAAATTTTCACGCCGAATGTGGTGATAGCTCGCAATGTCGAAGCTGTAGCGCGCTATGTACTTGTGGAACAACGAGAAAATCTCAGCGTCGGTCTCGGCGCTCTGCAGATCGTCCAGCAAGCGGATGGTTGTGCTGTCCATGGAATGTCGCTGCGAAACCCTTGTGTCCCGTGGCTGCGTGACCTGATCAATTGCAGAACACGGTTCATACGCTCCCCGTACGTCAATAGCATACGAGAACGTTTGGGCCATGGTCGAGCAAGGCACACCCACAACCACATTCATAGTCGATGACACCGCAACCAGCGTTGCTGACGATCAAACAACGCGCCAGCTGCAAGCCCTCGCGCTGCGGCGCGACCAACTGGAATGGCAGCAAAGGCGGCTGAGCGACGCCGGCCCCGACGCAAAAAAGGCAGGCGATACCGCCCTGATGGAGGCCCGCCTGGAGCTGCTCGCCGAAGTCGCCAAACAGCCCGTGCGCAGCTCGACTCATCTGGCGCTGAAGCTTGACATCGTCACGATGGAGCTTCTCAACGCGCACAAGGGCGGCCATGTCAGCCTCAACAGCGGGCTGGAGCAGCTGCTGACGGTGATTCGCAGCGAAGCCTGGCAACTGCTCGACTGAGGTCGTGTGGGGGGTCTGGGGCGAGCGCTTTGCCTACCCGCCTTCGGCCGCGTTCTCATCGGCCTTCCGCTTGAGCTTGCCCAATTGCGGCGCCAGGATCGGCACGAACAAGATCAGGATCGCGATCGCCAGGATCGACGCTGTTAGGGGCCGCTCCCACAGGAACGCCCAGCTGTCATTTGAGATGATCAGCGCGCGGCGCAAATTCTCTTCCATCATCCCGCCCAGGATGAAGCCCAGCAGCATCGGCGCCATCGGGAAATCCATCAGCCGCAGCGCCAACGCGCCGATCGCGAACAGCACCATCAGGTGGATGTCGAACGTGTTGAACGACACAAAGTAGACGCCGATCAGCGAGAAGAACAGGATGTAGGGGACCAGCACCGCCGTCGGCAGCGCCAGAACGCGGGCGATGTATGGGATGAGCGGCAGGTTCAGGATCAACAGAACCACATTGCCGATATACATCGAGATGATCACCGACCAGAACACTTCGGGATTGTCGATGAACAGGCGCGGGCCGGGCTGGATCCCGTAGGAGAGCAGCGCGCCAAGCATGATGGCCGTCGTCCCTGACCCCGGAATGCCAAGCGTCAGCAGCGGCACAAACGAGCCTGAACAGGCCGCATTGTTCGCCGTCTCCGGCGCCGACAGCCCGCGGATCGACCCTTTGCCGAACAGTTTGCCCTTGGTCGGGCCAGCGAGGCGCTGCTCCACCCCATAGGCGAGGAACGAGGCAATGGTCGCCCCGGCGCCCGGCAGCACGCCGATGAAGAAGCCCAGGATCGACGAGCGCCCAACAACCGGCGCCATCTCACGGACTTCCTCGCGCGACAGTTTCATCGAGCCGAGGTTCTTCTGCGCTTCAAGCTCGCGCGCCTGATCCTCTTTCGATTTGGGCTTGAGAACCGCGCTGAGGGCTTCAGACAAGGCAAAGGTTGCCATGGCGAGCAAAAGGAATGAAATGCCGTCGATCAGATCGAGCCTGCCCATCGTAAAGCGCGGCACGCCCTGCGCCTGGTCGGTGCCGACCGTCGACAGCATCAAGCCCAGAATGGTCATCAAGAGCGCTTTGACGAGATTGCCTTTGCCGGCGAACGCCGCCACCGCCGTCAGGCCCAGCACCATCAGCGCAAAATAGTCAGTCGACTGGAACGACAGCGATACCTGCGCCAAGGCTGGCGCGGCAATCAGCAAGAACACGGCAGCGATGGTGCCGCCCGAGAACGAGGAATAAGCCGCAATCGCGAGCGCCTTGCCGGCATGGCCCTGCTTGGCGAGCGGGTAGCCATCGAACGAGGTGGCCACAGTGCCCGCAACGCCCGGGGCGTTGATCAGGATCGATGAGGTCGAGCCGCCAAAGATCGCGCCGTAATAGACGCCCGCCATCAAGATAAGGCCCGTCGCCGGATCGAACCCATAGGTGATCGGGATCATCAGCGCGATGGCCGAGATCGGTCCCAACCCCGGCAGCATGCCGATGAAGGTTCCGGCGAAGCAGCCAACCATCACCATCAGAAGGTTGATGGGCTGCGCGGCGACCGAAACGCCCGACAGGATGCCTTCGAGCATGGCCGCTACCTCAGAAACGCCGGCCAGGGCGCGACGAACACATCAAGCACCTCGACCATTAAGAACCAGAACCCGAACGCGATCGGGATCGACGCGCCCAGCAGCACCAGGGGGCGCCGTTCGCCCATCACCCAGAAGCCGCCGATCAGGAACATGCTTGTCGACGCGATGAAGCCGAGCGAGCGGACGGTGAACCCGTAGAAAATCATCAAGGCGCACAGAAGGGCGACGCGCGTGAACACCATGCCGGACGTGTCGATCGGGCGATCATCACTGGGCCGGATCAACAAAAACAGCGCCAGCACCACACCCGCAAAGGTGAGAAACTGCGGCGCCGTGCGCGCATGAAAAGCCTGGTTTAGCTGGAATGGCAGCAGCGTGATCTTGGTGCTCAGATAGCCGTAGGCGGCAAAAAACACCAACAACAATAGGGCGCCAACGCGGTCGCGCGACATACCAGCCCCTCCCCTGGCGGGTCAGCAAAACAAGCGCAAAACCGGCGCCCGGGCGGGCAGAGCCAAACCCGGACGCCAGCGCATACTCAGGCGATCAGAGGAAACCCAATTCCCGCATCAGATCGCCAATGATCTGCTCTTGCTCCTCGAGGAAGCCGGTGAACTCGTCGCCCGGATTGAAGATCTCAACCCAGCCATTGCGGTCGCGCACTTCCGCCCACTCGGGCGTGTCGTACATGGCGGCGAGCTTGTTCTGGTAGGCTTGCGACAGCGCCGGATCGAGGCCCGGTGCACCAAAGAAGCCGCGCCAGTTGACGAACTGTGCACCCGGCGCGCCGGCTGCATCGCAGGTCGGCGTGTCGGGGGACGCCGCCACCGGTTCCAGTGCGGTCACGCACAGAATGCGAACCTGGCCCTGGCGCGCCATTTCAACGGCTTCCGAGAAACCGGTCGAGAGCGCCTGCGCCTCGCCGGACAGAAGACCGGCCATGGCGTCGCCACCAGCGTCATAGGGGATGTACTTCACGTCCGTCGGGCTGGCGCCAGCGGCCTGCATTACGAGCGCGGCCACCAGATGGTCCATACCGCCCGCGACCGAGCCACCGGCGATACCCACCGCGGTCGGGTCCGCATTGTAAGCGGCGATCAGCTCTTCCATCGACTGGATGTCGCTTTCGGTGTTCACCACGAAGGCCGCATAGTCGCCAATGGTGCCGGCAATCGGCGTCAGATCACGGAACGATTGCGGGAACACACCCTGCAGCGAGCGGATCACGATCGGCGTCGAGTTCACCATCAAGGTGCCCGCTTGCTGGTCGGCCGTTTCGATGAGGTGTGCAATGGCCACACCGCCGCCGCCACCGGACATGTTCTCGTACGACGCCGATTCGAGCAGGCCTGCGCCCGTCAGCGCTTCGCCGGTGCCGCGCGCGGTGCCATCCCAGCCGCCGCCAGCGCCACCGGGGATGAGGAAGTGCAACTCGCTCACAACATGGTGGTCAGCCTGGGCAGCGGTGTACGCGCCTCCGGCGAGCATGGCCGCAGCAGCCGTGCCCAGAAGGGCCCGTTTGAGTGTTTTGATCATAATGGTCTCCCTAGGAACCTGATGTCGCACGGGTAGTGCCCGTGTCTTGCTTAGCCCGGTAACGGGCGTGCCCCAGGATAGGCCACGCAAAACCCGCTTGTCACCCCGGCGCGGGCTGCAGCCCCGACATTCTACGAAGGGTTGTGGAGCCGCCTAGCTACCTTCCGAGCGCGCAAAAGGGCTGCACTCAGACCGGCTTGACGACCATTAGCCAGGTGGCGACCACCAGCGGCACGGTGCTGATCAGCCCCCAGAAGAGCCAACGCTTGGAGAGCGCGCGATACTCATCGCCCACATCGTCGCCCTCAAAGGCGCGGGCGAGGCGCGCTTGCTTGATCTGGATCGGCACGATGATGAAAAGCCAGATCAGCCCAGCGGCGACGAACAGAACCTGGCTCCACAAAAGCCAGCCTTCGGTCAGCGGAAACCCGGCCGAAAGCGCCATGAAGTAGCCGCCGCCCATGATCAGCACGACACCCCAAAAGGTCATCGACCAATCGGTGTAGGTCACCAGCTTCTGCGCAAAGCTCAGCACCGCCGGGCGGCCGTCGCGATCAGCGTAAAACTTCCAGATCGCCGTCACCGTGATGTTGCCCATCAGCATGGCGACACCGGTAACGTGGGCAAAAAGGGCGATGTTGTAGAGCATCGCGCACGGGTATCACGGAGCGAGGCCGCGAACCCTCCGCCAAACAACGTATGCGCCTGCTAAGCGGCGATCGCCTGCGCGCAATGGGCGCCAGACAGGAAGGCAAGCTCCACACGAGGGCCAAGCATGCCATCGCCGGCCACGCCAAGCGTGCCATCGGCACTGAGCAGGTAAGGCTCGCCATAGGCTTTGGTGACCTTGGCATAGCGCCACCGGTGGCCCGAGGCGTAGACCGGTTGCGGCACGGGCGCACCCACTGCCTCTTGGAAGGCGCGCAGCAGCACCGGCACCATCTCTGCGCGCTCGCGCTCCAAATTCTCCTGCGAGAAGGCCGGGCTCGCCTGAACGACCCATAGGTCTTTATCGGTCTGCCGGCCATCGCCGCGAGCCGACTGGCGGCACGCAAACCCAAGCGGGCCGCCTTCCGGCAATGCGGGCACATCGACGACGCCAAGGTGGCCATCAAAGGCCGCCAGCAGCGTGTAGCACGGCGCATACTCGATATCAGCCAGCGTCCCGAACGGCTCGCCAAAGGCCTGCAACAGGTGCTGGGCTTGCGGGGCGGGCGCGGTGACG
>JAHCMG010000106.1 GCA_019192585.1 Devosiaceae bacterium MH13 | reverse complement strand
TGGCGCGCGGCGTACCCGGATATGGACATCTTTGCGGTTGAGCCGGAACATTTCGACGACACCGCTCGATCGTTCCGCTCGGGGCAGCGCGAACGCAACGCGCCGGGGCACACATCGGTATGTGATTCGATCATCACCGAGATGCCGGGGGCGCTGACCTTCCCGATCAACGTCGCCAACGGCGTGCAAGCGGCTGTGGTGCGCGATATTGACGCGCTGCGGGCGGTTGCGTTCGCCTATGAAGAGCTCAAGCTCGTCGTCGAGCCCGGCGGCGCGGTCGCGCTTGCGGTGCTTCTCTTCGGCGGCCTGGATCTTGCGGGCAAGACGGTCGTTGCGACGCTGTCTGGCGGCAATATCGACCCTGCCATGCTGCAGCGGGCGCTCGAGACGTGAGGACGGGCGCTTAGGCGCGCTTTAAGCCCGCTAAACCTTAGCTAAAGAGCGCGATGCGCTCTTCGTCGGTGTAGTCACCCAACAGGCCCTTGTTGATGGCGTGGTCGGGGCGGGCATCCTCGGCGGTGTCCGGGTCCGCATCGTCGGCACTGTCAGCATCAGCGGCAGCGTTCGGTTCGAGCGCTTGGCTGATCTCCTGCTCAAGCTCAGCGAGGGCGTGATCGAACTGCACCTCTTCGTCGGACTGGAGCGACGGATCGGCTTCCCCAAGCCCCTCTTCTTCGGATGCTTCCTCTTCGACTTCCACTTCGGCGTCGATGATCGCATCCAAGCTTGTCGCCTGGTCGTCGGCCAGTTCGAGCGCTTCTGGGTCGGACGTTTCGGCCTCGGTTTCTTCAGCCTCGTCCGGCGCTTCGACCGTCTTGGCAACCGGGATCAGGCCTTCAACCAGATCAGGCTCGAAGACATCTTGGCCGGCCGCCGTTGACGCTTGATCGACACCCTCGTTCCAACTGCCGGCATCGCCTGCGCCGTCTGCCGTCACGTCGTCGGTGACAAACATGTCGGCCGCTTCGGTGTTGAGGCCAAACGTGTCGAGGCCCGCCGCCATCGCCAAAGGCGCGTCATCGCTAGAACTGGCTTTGAGCGTGCTGCCGCCAAACTCGACGGGCTCCACATCGAACAGAACGCTCGCGCCCTTTGCGTTGACCGCGCTTTCAATCAGCGACTGTTCGGCCGGCTGCTCAAGGATTTCCGCATCGTGCAGTTCGACGATAGCGCCGGCGTCGAGAATGCGGGATCCGAAGTCGTCGTCATCGTCGGAGACGAAAACATCCGCTTCCTGCTCAAAGACCGGCTCAATCCGGCCATCGATATCGACTTCTTGTGCCGTCTCGGCCTCATCGCGGATCTGATCGGCTTCAAACTGCGGGCCCGTCGGCAAAGAGGCCATCAGCGCGTCGATCTCGCCCTGGTCTTGCTGTTCGTCAGCGGAGCCTGGCCCGTGCAGAAGCTCCGCGTCGGGGCGGGCATCGCCTTCTTGCATGGCCGCAGCACTGGTGACGGGATTGGCTTCGGTCGCTGCTGCAGAGCCATCGCCGTTTGCCGCCGTCAGGCCGAGTATGGCCATCATCGAGGAGACCCGGCGCTCAATGTAGCTGACGAGCCGCACCACTTTACTGGAGCGCTGACCGGTTAGGTCTTGGAACGAGCATGCGGTGTATATCTCGACGATCTTCGATTCGATGATATCGCACTGGGTTTCGTCGGCGCCGGCTTCGCGCAGGGTCCACAGGACCTCCTGCACCTTTTCGGCCGCCTCTAAGATCTCGGACGTGGCGTTTTCGGTCTGCTGGACGATGGCTTCGAGTTCGGAAGTTGCCGACTCGAAATGATCATCGCCATTGGCCGCGCCAAGTTCGCGCACTTCTTTTTTGACCTGGGTGATCGCCTCGGCCAGATCGAGAATGTCGCGTCCCAAAAGGGCCGTCGACACACTGTCTTCGCCCGACGTAACGGCCCTTTTGCCGCCCAGCGCATCGTCGAGGCGGGACTGCATGCGCCCCAGGGCATCGAGCACCACTTCGGTGTCTGAATGGCGGTTGCGCCGCGCGTATTCTTTTAGGAACCAGCGCCCGCGCTCGGTCTCCATGACCGCGTCGGCGATCGCCTCATAGTCCGCCTCAGACAGGCTCATGGCCTGGCCATTGCTCTCGACGCGCGCCACGACACGCGATCCGCCGCTTTGAGCGGGCAGGTCGGTTGTGTCGTCAGAGGAGGGTGGAGACGCTTCGGCCATTCTCAAACCTGTTGCCAAAGGGCAGTAGAGGACCTCTTCGAGTGCCCCTGTCTAGCAGAAGCATCACTATGATGCAGCCAGCCGACCATCGAATCGGTATGGCTATCCCACAACTTTAGAGCCCTGTGTGTGTCGTCGCCACCAGCCTCCATTCCACTGCAAGCCGGCTACCAAAAGGTTACCGTTTCTGCGCTCTTCATCGCCTATCTCGGCGGGATAGGCGTTTTTGTACCCTTTTTTCCGGTTTGGCTTGGTTCGGTCGGGCTCGGCCCCGGCTGGATTGCGATACTGGTCGCGGCACCACTGTTCGTGCGGGTGGCCACCACAAGCTTCGTCGCCGACCGCGCTGAGCGCACCGACGACCCCCGCAAGCCCTTGCGCTTTCTAGCCTGGATCGCGGCGGCCCTGTTCGCCCTCGTACCCCTGGCGAGCCTCGCGCCGCAAACCGAGGGCCTTCTAAACAATCCGTGGTTTTTGCTCGCGCTCATTGCCGCCATGTCGGTGGGTTGGAACGCGGTTCTGCCGCTTAGCGATGCGCTCGCCATCCAGGTTAGCCGAACGACCGGCGCGGTTTACGGACGGATGCGGCTTTGGGGCTCGGCCACCTTCATCGTTGTCAGCTCTGTGACCGGCTGGGTTGTCGGCCTTTATGGGCCGCAGACGATCCCTTGGATCATCTTGCTGTTTTTTGCCGGCTTCTATGCCGTGACGCTGGTCTTGCCCCCTTCCATGGCCGCCGGGCACAGCGCGCCAAAGGGGCGGCGCAAACAGTCCGGCTGGACATTTGTGCGCCGCAGGCGAGGCGCGATGGCAGTGTTTCTGGGCATCGGGCTCATCCAGGCCAGCCACGCCGTTTTGTACAGTTTCGGCAGCATCGCCTGGGGCGTTCAGGGCTTCTCAGAGCTGACCATCGGCATCCTCTGGGCCATCGGGGTGATTGTGGAGATCGCCCTGTTCGCCGCGTCAAAGCCGATCATCGAGCGGATGGGCGCGCGCGGCTTGGTGCTGATTGGCGGGCTCGGTGGGACGGTCCGATGGATCATTTTGGCGTTCAGCCCGGGGCTGCTCATCACCGCGCCCTTGCAGGTCTTGCACGGCTTCTCGTTTGCGATGACCTATCTGGCTATGATTGAATATGTCTCCCAGCGCGCCAAGCCCCACCAGCTGCGTGCAGCGCAGGGCGTGTTCACCGTGATCTCCGGGGCCATTATGGGCCTTGCGACCTTGGCTTCGGGCCCGCTCTATGAGGCGGTTGGCGTCTACAGCTACCTTGCCATGGCCGTGATGACGGCCATCGGCCTTGGCCTGGTGTTCGCCGCCCGCCGGACCATCCCTGGCGGCGCGTGACCTGCGATAAACGCTGTACTAGCCCCAAAGCTCCGGTGAGGGCGGCTCGATTGTGCTGCCGTTGAACGCGAGGCGCGGATCGCGGTCCTCGCTAAGGAGCAGCGGCGCATCAAGGTCGACATAATCGGCCTGCGTGGCGAGCAGAAATGCGGGCGCCATGGCGAGGGATGATCCCATCATGCAGCCCACGAACACGCCGAATCCCTGGTCACGGGCCGCGCTCAGCATCGCTATGCCTTCGGTAAGGCCGCCGGCCTTATCAAGCTTGATGTTCACATAGTCGTACCGGCCCTTGAGCACCGTAAGGCTGGTCCGGTCATGGGCGCTTTCATCGGCGCAGACCGGAACGGGGCGTGGGTGCGCACTGAGGATCGCATCGTCGCTGGCGGGCAGGGGCTGTTCAACAAGCGCGAGGCCGAGCGACGCGGCGCGCTCAAGCCAATCCCAGAGGTTTTCGGGCTGCCAGGCTTCGTTGGCATCGACGATCACCCGTGCGGAGCCGGCATGACCGCACACGGCCTCCATTCTTTCGAGGTCGCCGTCGCCGGCCAGTTTCACTTTCAGGAGCGGACGGTGCCTGTTCTCCCATGCCGCTTTGGCCATGGCTTCTGGGTCGCCAACGCTAAGCGTAAAGGCCGTTGTGAGCGCGGTTGGGTTCGGAAGACCTGCAAGTGACGCGACCGGCTGGCCCGAGGCTTTGGCCTCCAAATCCCAAAGGGCGCAATCAAGCGCATTGCGGGCGGCGCCGGAGGGCAAAAGGTTTTGCAGCGCGACACGGTCGAGCCCGTCAGCGATTGCCTCTCCGAGTCTCTCGATGTCGGCGATCACCCCTTCGACGTTTTCGCCGTAGCGCGTATAGGGTGTGCACTCGCCACGCCCGATAGCCTCTCCATCGGTGATGGTGGCCGTCACCACATCGGCGTGGGTGCGGTGCCCGCGCGAGATGGTGAAGCCGCCCGCAATCGCAAAGCGGTCATGGCGAACGCCAAGGCTGCGGGTGCTTCGGCTCATATCGGCCTCAGCGAGGCGTCATGGCGATCAAGGGCTCCACCAGCGCGTCGACCCCAAAGCGAACGGGGTCGCTTGCGGGCAAGCCGTGCGCCTGTGCCAGCGACGCGAGGCAGTCCTTGGCTTCCGCCTCGTCGAGCGCAGCGGTATTCACCGCAAGACCGGTGCATCGGATGGCCGGATTTGTCAGTGAGCCAAGCGCGATGGTCTGATCGATTACCGCCTGAATGCTCGGCAGGCCGGCTTCGACACCGCGCATGGATTGCCGGGTCGGCTCGTGACAGACCACAAAGGCATCGGGTTGCGAGCCGTGCAGCAAGCCCAGGCTGACGCCGGCAAACGACGGGTGGAACAGCGACCCCTGGCCCTCGACAACATCCCAATGATCGGGGTCGTTGGCGGGCGCGATCCACTCCGCGGCGCCGGCGATAAAGTCGGCGACAACGGCGTCAATGGCGAGCCCGCGCCCGGAGATGAACACACCGGTCTGCCCGGTCGCTCGGAAGCTGGCCTTGGCGCCCTTTGCGTGCAGCCCGCGTTCGAGCGCCAGCGCGGTGTATTTTTTGCCCACAGAGCAGTCTGTCCCCACCGTCAGAAGCCGAAGGCCAGGCCTCTTGGTGCCTTTGCCAGTGCTCAAGGGCTGTTCTGAGTGGCGCACATTGTGAAGCTGCGCCCCCGTGCGCGCTGCGGCGCCAGCGATCTGCGGCACCGATTGCAGCCGTGTGTGCAAGCCGCTGGCGATATCGAGCCCGGCCTCGATGGCCTCTGTAATGCTCGCGACCCACAGGTCGGGCAGCACGCCGCCGGCATTGACGGCGCCGATAACGAAGGTTTTCGCGCCAAGCGCCACGGCTTCTTCGATGGACACATCTTTGAGGCCTGTATCAGCCTTGCAACCGGGCAGCCGGATCTGGCCAACGCACCAGTCGCGGCGCCAGTCGACAATGCCTGTCGCCGTTTTCGCGGCCAGGGCGTCCGGCACATCGCCTAGGAATAGAACATAGGGTTTTGCTATCTCGGCCATATCGATTGCCTTGTTTGCGGAGGGCGGCATGCGTCTGTCTGGTTGAGCGCGCCGCTTGCTCGTGCCACACTTTTGGCGTTTGGCAAATGCTGAAGCTGTTGGGCCGGTTTCGTACGCCACACTTGCTTGCACAGGTGAGGGCCCGTACCGACAGCCCAAAGGACGTTGGCCGCTTTGAGCACCTTTGAATCTTTGTGGATCGGCGACGCGCCGACAGCCAAGGCGGCCGCCCAGACGGTTGGTACGAACCAACCGGCGCGTGTTGTGCGCGACGGGGAGGCAATCGCCGTTTCCGGCGACTGGCTGCGGCCGACGGTTCGGCAGGCGCTTCTTGGTAATGGCTTCGATGACGCGCAGAGCTGGGCGTTGAAACCCGATAGCAACGGAACGATTGCGATCGACGCGTCGGGGATCGGCGCGCTCGATACGCTGGGCTGCCTTGCCCTTGTGGATCTCGAACGCGCGCTGGCGGGGCCCGGCCAGACGGCGCAGCTTGTGAACCTGCCGCCGGACAAGGCTGAACTGTTCGCCGTGGTGCGCCAGAAGGCTGATACCACCGTGCCCGAGCGCCCGCGCTTTGGCCTTGATGAGCTGGTTGCCGTGTTTGGCCGGGGCGTTTCTGCGCTTTGGACCGACCTGCTCGGCGTCCTTGGGATGCTCGGCGTGGTGCTGACCGCCTCGTTCGCGGCGCTCGTCCGGCCCCGACGCTGGCGCATCAACGCGTTCATCACCCAGCTCGACAAAAGCGCGTTTCGCGCGGTGCCGATCATCGTGCTGATCCAGTTTGTGATCGGCGGCATCATCGCGCAGCAAAGCGCCTGGCAGCTGCGCTTTTTTGGGGCTGAGCTTTTTACCGCCGATCTGGTCGCGATTTTGGTGCTCCGGGAGATCGGCGTTCTGATATCGGCGATCATGGTGGCGGGTCGCACCGGCTCAGCCTTCACAGCCGAGATCGGCGCAATGCGGATGCGCGAAGAGGTGGACGCCATGCGCGTGATGGGCCTCGACCCGGTCGATGTGCTGGTGGTCCCACGCGTCTTGGGGCTGGTGATTGCGCTGCCGCTCTTGACCGTCGTTGCCAACGCTGCTGCGCTGTCTGGCGGCATCCTCACGGTTTGGCTCTATTCGGGCATTGAACCCGTGGTGTTCATTGAGCGGATGCACGATGCGATTTTGCTCGAAACGGTGATGGTTGGGCTCATCAAGGCGCCGTTCATGGCGCTCGCGATTGGCTGTATCGCCTGCTACGAAGGGTTCCGGGTGGGCGGCAGCACGGAATCACTTGGCCAGCGCGTCACGGCGGCTGTCGTGAAATCGATCTTCGCTGTCATCGTTATGGATGGCGTGTTCGCGATGTTCTTCGCCTCGATCGACTATTAGGCGCCCGCGATGCTCGATCAGCCAAGCACCCGAACCAAGCCAACCTTCGACGAGAGTACGCCCTCGGTTATCCGCGTTCGGGACCTTGAGGTCGGTTTCGGCGAGACGACCGTTTTGCAGCACCTAGACTTAGATGTTCGCCGCGGCGAGATCCTTGGTTTTGTCGGCGCATCGGGCACCGGCAAGTCGGTGCTGCTGCGGGCGATCCTCGGGCTCAACCGCAAGCGCGCGGGGACGATCGAGGTGCTCGGACAGCCCTATTCGGAGCTCGATGAAGGCGAGCGGACCAGCATTGATCAGCGGCTCGGCGTGCTGTTTCAGCACGGCGCCCTGTTTTCATCATTGAACGTTATTCAGAACGTTCAGGTGCCCATGCGCGAGCACTGGCATCTCGATAAGCCGATGATGAAGCGTTTGGCGGCGGTGAAACTTGCTCTGGTCGGCCTGCCGCCCGATGCGGCGCTGAAGAACCCATCCGAACTCTCAGGCGGGATGATCAAGCGTGTGGCACTGGCGCGCGCTTTGGCGCTGGACCCCGATGTGGTGTTCCTTGATGAACCGACCTCCGGGCTCGATCCGCTGGGCGCGTCGGCCTTTGACGACCTGATCGCAGATTTGCGCGATGCCCTTGGGCTGACCGTTTTCATGGTCACGCACGATCTCGACAGCCTGTTTTCGGTCTGCGACCGGGTGGCCGTTCTTGGGCAGAAAAAGGTGCTGACCATCGGCACCGTCGACGAGGTCCGGCAGTTCGATGACCCCTGGGTTCAGCGCTATTTCAACACCGGCCGGGCGGCTGAGCGCTGACTTTAGGGCAACGGTCCAGAAAAAACGTCGCCTACAGGTTGCATGGCCTCACTCGCAGGCGGCGCTGCCGCTAGGCGAAGCAGCCTTCGCGCGCTAGAGCTAGGCGATGGAGACTCGGGCAAACCACATTGTCGTCGGGCTATTTGCACTCGCCGTGATCGCGGCGGGCCTGTCGTTCATCTATTGGGTCGTCGAGTTCGGCGATGGCGAAGAGCGCGCTGAGATCATTTTTCAGTTCAATGGGCCGGTGAACGGGCTCAACACCGGCTCGCCAGTTCTGTTTAACGGCATCCAAGTGGGCGAAGTCCGCTCACTGTCTCTCAACCCCAACAATCCGCAAGAAGCGCTGGCCCTGGCGGCGGTGTCGACCGATGCGCCCGTTCGCGCGGACACCGAAGCCTCGCTTGGGATCACCGGCATCACAGGCACGGCCTTTATCGCGCTGCGGGGCGGCAGCCTCGATGAGCCGCCGCTCCTCGACCCTGAACAGCCGGTGGTGATGACCGCCGAAATCTCGGCGGTTCAAGACTTGATCGATGGCGCGCGCAATGTGCTGGGCCGTGCGGACCTGGCGATGCAGACGATCGAGAACTTCCTTCTCGTCAACGAGCCATTCCTGACGCAGACGATTGCCGACATCAACGAGATCACCGGCACCATCGCGGCCCAGTCCGACAATATTGAGCAGCTGATGATGGGTGTTGGAGCGATCGCCACCGAGATTTCGGGCCTGTCCGGCCGGCTCGAAGGCATCATCTCAGGGTCCGAGACCCTGATTGCCGCGGTCGACCCTGAGAGCGTGGCCGAGGTAGTGGAGAATATCCGCCTGGCGTCGACCGAGTTTCGCGGCATCGGTGAAGATGCCCGCGCTTTGGCCGCGCGCGGCGAGGGCGTGTTCGACACGCTGGAAGCCTCCGCCGACACGCTTTCGGCAACGCTGACGGACGTGCAGACCGTGGTTGGCGCCGTCGACCCTGAGGCGGTGCGCCAGGTGATCAGCGATGTTGAGACCTTCGCGGGCACGCTACCAAGCGCCGGCTCACGCGTTGATGGCGTGCTCACGCAAGCCGAGGAGGCGACCGCCAATATAACCCGCTTTACCGCGAGCCTTGATGATAATGCTGATCAGGTGGACGCCATCTTTGAAGATGCGGTCTTGATCGCTGAGCGCCTGGAACGTGCCTCGCGGAGCATTGATGGCCTGATGGCGCAGGTTGATGGTCTGCTGGGCGAAGATGACACGCGTGGGTTGATCGCCGATGCGCGGGAAGCGGCCCGCGCGCTGCGCAACGTGGCCGTTTCGTTTGAAGGGCGTTCTGGGGCTATCGCCGATGGCCTCGCGCGGTTCAGCGGCCGGGGCCTGCAAGACATTGAGGCGCTTGTGAGCGATGGCCGCCGGGTGCTTGCGCGGATCGATCGGGTCGTTTCATCCTTGGAGCGGAACCCGCAACAGCTTATCTTTGGCGACGGTGCGCAGCCTGAATACGCACCGCAAAGGCGTTAGTGTGATGCGTAGGATGACGCCCATGAATGAGCTTCTAAAAGGCGCTGCCGCAGACCGGCAGAACTGGCGGTCCGCGTGGCGGCGAGCCCGCCCGCTGCCCGTGCTTGCTGTCGCTTCGGCTCTGCTGGCGAGCGGTTGCACGACCCTTCTGCCCGAGGCCGCGCCGACCGTCTACGACTTGAGCGGGCCCGCACAGATCGATGTTGGGGCGCGGAGCACCTCGCGCCAGCTTCTGGTCGCGGAGCCAGCTGCCGTCCGCTTCTATGCGACTGATCGCGTCGTTGTTCGCGATACCGGGGCGACGCTGTCCTATTATCCCGGCGCGCTGTGGAGCGATGCCTTGCCCGAACTGTTCCAGGCCCGCTTTGCCGAAACGCTCGAGCGAACGGGGCGTGCGCGGGCGGTGGGCCGACCCGGCCAAGGCCTTTTGATCGATACGCGCCTCGTCCCCGAGATCCGCGCTTTTGAGGTCGCGATCGGCGAGGGCGGCACCGCCGTCGCCGTTGTCGATGTGAGCCTCAAGGTGATGAATGACGCCAATGGGCGGATCTTGGCGACCCGCGACTTTATCGTGGAAGTGCCCGCAGCATCAGACAGCGCGGACGATGGGATCGCAGCGCTCAACGAGGCTGCGGACGCGGTTCTGGTTGAGATGACACGTTTCGTTCTCGACGCAGTTTAAGTTCTGCGAATAGTTTTCTGATTTCAAACAAAAAACGCCGGCTCAAACCATGAGCCGGCGTTTTTGATTGTGCCTGAGTGGCCCTGTGACAGGCCGGTTGCTACGAACCGTCAAACCGGCCAAGTGCCTGGCCGAGGATCGTGTACAGGCGCCCGTCTTCAGAGAGCAGCAACTGCCGGGTCTCTGAGCGGCTTGCGCGGCGGGCTGCGTAGTCGCGCAGCTGGTTTTCGAACTCCCGCAGATGATCCTGTGCGGCATTGCGCAGCGCGGTGTCGCGGCCCACCTGGCGGCGGAGCTCATCGAAGGTCTGCTGGCCCGACAGCGTGTACAGGCGGCGGCTGAAGCCGGACTTGTTGCCCGACAGGTAGCTGTCCCACTGCTGAACGTAGGTGCGCTCATCAAGCGCCTCGATCAGCGAGGGGCGCAGGGCATCCAGCGGGGAGCCGCTTGAGCCTCCGGCGGCGTCATCGGTCGATGCGCGGCGCAGCAGATCGCTGATCCAACCACCAGATGGGGCCTGATCGCCCGCACCAGCCGCGAGTTCCGGCGCGACCGCCTGGCGAACATCGGCCATAGACTGGGCGATATCTTGGGCAAGGCTCGTGTTGGCGGGTTCGCTGGCTTGCGATGCCACCGCGGGCGCTGCCGCGATAGGGGCCGGGGCCGGCGAACGCAGAGCCGACGATGAGACATCGCGGCTATTGCCTTCGGTGTTCACCAAGCGGCCGAGCTCTTTCAGAGCATCGACTTGCTCGCTGACCACCCGGCGCAGCGCGGCGGTGCTTTCGCGCGCTTCTTCGGGCAGTTCGAAGACCCCGCGGCGGATATCGGCGCGGGTCGTCGCCAGCTCATTGGTCAGGTTGCCGGTGAGCTTGCGCATATCATCGATCGACGATTGGAACGCGCCAATCGCGGTGTCGAGGCTCGTGCGCAGCTCGTCTGCAATTGCGCTCTGTGCCGTGCGGACGTTCTGGATGGCGCGATCGGCCTCAGCGCCCGTTGCCGCTTGTAGGGCATCGAACTGCGAGGCGACGTTGGCCGCAGCTTCTTGCGCGGCGCCTGAAAGGACGCGCGCCAGCGTGCCGGACCGCTCCTCGGCGTCGGCGAGGGTGGCAGCGAGCCGTTCGGTCGTATCGCGGAGCTGCTCTTCGGCCTGGCTTGCGCGATCAGAGATGCCGCGGGTGACGCCGTCAAGGCGGGCAACCTGATCGCCAACCGAGCCGTCGAGCGTTTGCGTGGTCTGCAGGATCGATTGCGAGGCATTCGCCAGGGCGCGGCCATGAATGTCGAACCGGTCTGACAGATCGACAATCTGGCCGAGCACATCTGTGGAGACCGAGCGCAGCGCTTCTAGCTGACGATCTAGGGCGTCGGTCGTACGCGACGTGTCGCCCGCAGCGTTCTCAACGGCCTTGCGGAAGTCGAGGGTCTTCTCTTCGAGCGTGCTGCTCATCGCCGTCATGGTCGAGGCGCTGGCGGCGAGAAGCTCGTCGATGGCGCTGTTCACCGAAGCGAGGCGCGATGTCATATCGTCGAGATCGCTCGACAGACGACCTTGGCTCTCGCTAATCAGCTGTGCGGCCGCATCTGTGCGGGCAACGAGCGCGTCTTCAAGGCCGCGCGTTGCCGCTTCGATGGAGGTCTCAAAGCCGGTTGTCCGCGAGGCGAGGGAATCATCCAAGGTCCGGGCAGCGGATTGGATCGAGCTTTCAAGGCTGGTGGCCCGTTCGCCGAGAACGTTGACCAGCGCCTGGCCTTCGCCGCTGAGCACTTCGCTGATCGCCGAGGTTTGGCCAGCCAGCGCCTCGCGGACCGCACCAGCGTTCTGGTCGACGGCGTCCTGCATGGCCTCGGTGGCGGCGCGTATCGTGGCGGCAAACTCGCCGGTCCGGGTCTCGAGTGATGAGACCAGCGCTTTGCCCTGGTTATCCAGAAGACCGTTGATCGCCTCGGTCTGGCCGCCAAGCGCAGCGCGCAGCGCATCGGCGCGTTCCACAAGCTCGCGGCTGGCGGTGACCGTTTCATCGCGGGCGGCGGAGCGCACTTCGGCGGCTGCTTCGACCATGGCGCCGGTCGCGCGGCCGACTTCCGCTTCAAAGCCTTCAAGGGCCTTGCGCGCTTCATCTGACAGCGTGTTGCCGAAGGTCTTGCTCTGATCGTTGATCACGCCTTCCAGCGCTTCCGACTGGGTGCGGATGGATTCAGCGACCTCGAAGACCTTGGAGCCAAGCGCGAGGTTGATCTCGTCAACCCGCGAGGTGACCAGCTCGGTCAGCTGGTTGGTTTGCGCCGTCATGGTTTCAGAGACGCTCTCGACGCGGGCCGCGATCGCGGACTCGATCTCGTCCTTGCCCTTGGAGAAGGCAAACGCGACATCGCGCGTGCGCTCAATGAGGGTCTCAGAGATCTCGCGGCCACGGCTCGACAGGGCGCCATCAAGCTGATCGGCGCGCTCAACGAACGTGCGCGTCGATTCTTCAAGCTGCTGCGTCACGCGGGTGTCGAAATCTGAGAGGCGGTCGGCAACCGTGCTCTCAAGCAGCTCGGTGCGCATCTGCAGCGCATTCGACAGGCTGGTGATCTGCTCTGACAGTTTGGTGTCGATCGCCTGCGCGCGTTCGGACAGATCGGTCGTCACAGCGTTCATCGAACCGGCCAGGTTATCGGTACGGGCGTCGAACTCGATGACCAGATGGGCAGTCACTTGCTCAATGCGCTGGGCGAGGTTGTCGGAGCCATCGGCCATGCGCGTTTCGGTGGCACGGGCGGCTTCTTCGAGGCCGGCAAGCAGGGCTTCCGAGCGCGCATTGAGCGCGCTGATCAGCTCCGTGGTGCGGGCATCAATGCGGCTTTCAAGCGCGTTATTGACCTCATTGATGTTGCCCATCAGGCCGTTCGAGCGCTCGGACAGCCGATGCAGATAGTCCTGCGTGGCGGTCTCGATCGTCTCAGCGAAGGTTGCCGCTTGATGGCCGAGCGTCTCGTTGGCGTGCAGCGTGGCCCGATCCACTGCCTCTTCAAAGGCAGAGCGGTGGGCGGCGAGGTTCGCATCGATGGCGCCCGAGCGGTCGGCCATGGTCAGATCGATGGCCTGTGCCTTGTCGTCCAGAAGGGCCCGGATTTCATCGGCACGGGTGTTGATTTGCAGATCGAGGCTCTCAGAGCGCTCGGCGATAGCGGTCAACAACGCATCGCCGTCGGTTTTGAGGGTCGTCGAGTACTCGTCGGCCTTCATGGAGAAGGCGGAGGTGAGGTCTTCGCCCCGATCGAGAACGATCTTCGCGACGCGTGCGCCGACTGCGGCGATGCGCTCGGTAACGTCGACGGTGCCGGTCTTGATCAGCTCATCAAGTGAGTTGCGGCCCTCGGCGAGGCGTGCACCCACGAGATCGAGGTTTTCCAGGATGCTCGCTTCGATGGTGGCGCTGGTCTCGTTGGCCGTCGTGCGCAGCTGATCGAGCTTGGTGTCGACCGAGTTAATGAGCGTCTGGGCGGATTCTTCGAACCCATCGCGCAGCTCGCGGCCACGCTCGACAACAGCATCATGCATGCGCTCCGCCGACTGCTCCATGCGCTCGGCAAGATTGCCACCTTGTTGGGTGATGGAATCGGAAATTCGGGTGCCGGTTTCGTCCATTTTGGACGTGATGGCGTTGCCGCGCACTTCCATGTCGACCAGCAGCGAATCCGCCGTCGACTTGAGCGTGCCCGTCACCTCGTCGGCGCGGGTGACGAAGTTCTCAGCAACCGTCCGGCCGGTGGCATCGAGCTGCTCGTTGACCTCGGTGGCGCGCTCTTTGAGCACCCCATCAACGGCATCCGCTTTGGCGCTGATCTCGCCGACGATCTGTTCGCCAACTTGCGAAATGTTCTGCGTGACCGTCTGGCCCGTCGTCGACATCTGCTCGACCATGTTGTCGCCATGGGTTTGCAGCGTGTTGGACATCTGCTCACCGGCGCGCGACAGATCGGCCGTGATCTGCTGAGCTTTTTCGGCGAGCGACTGGGTCACAATCGAGCCGGTGGTGGCGAGCGATTGGGTCAGCTCGTTCGACGCGGCGATAAGGTCAGCGTTGAGCGCGTCGTGCGACGATAAGATCGCCTCGCGGACCTTTTCCGCGTTGAGCAGAATGTCTTCGCGTTCCGCCGTCAGCTGGGTTAGGAGCGTGCGCACCTTGGTTTCATTGTCCGAGTAGGCACGCTCAAGGCCTGCAACTTCGGCCTGGACCATCGCTTCGAGCTCACCGGCCCGCGCGAAGGCGCGCTCGACACCGTCTGCCATCGCGGCAACTTCGCGGCGGACGGCCTGGCCCACCGACAGAACCTGCTCTTTGGCCACGTCTTCGGGCTGTGCGAGACGCATCGTCACGTCGGCAAGCGCCTTGGTGACAAGGCGCATCTCGGCAGCCCGGTACATCATGAAGGCGATCATGAAGAACAGGAGCGGCGGCGCGAGGGCGGCAACCGTGTAGGCGACGAAGCCCGGCGAGGCGATCTGGCTCGGGTCTTGGAAGAAGGTGGTGGCACCGGTGCCGAACACCAGCGGCGCCAGAACGACGGCGCCCGCAACCCAGATAAGCGACAGAATAAGTGCGAACCAGAACGGCGAGCGCGAGGGGCGGCGCTGAAGCTCATAGACGAGCGCGCTGGTCGCGCGGCGGTCATCATTGGCGGCGGGGCGACGTTCGCGCAGGCGCTCATCAGCGGCCCGTTCGGCAGCTGAGGGGCGATCGTCGGCTGGCAGCGCGGCAGCAACCGGGCTCGCCTCGTCAGATGCGGGGCGTGCAGGCGCAGGTTTTTCCGTCGGCGAAGAAGGTGCTGGTTTTGCTGAAGACTTCGCCTCCGCTTCGGCCTCGCCGAGCGCCTGGTCGATGTCTTTGGCAACGCTTGCCGTCAGATCATCGGTGTCCGGGAAGTCAATCGCCAACGCTTCCTCGACAGCGTCGAGCGCCGCCTTGTTTGCTTCTGACGGTTTGGTTGCCATTACTCACGCCTCATACTTCCTGGGGCACCCTTTAACCACATCCCACCAATGTGGCTTGCCGCACTCGCCCCAACTTCGCGCGCCAAACTAAGCTTTTGCGGCGCTGAGAGGAAGATGCGGCCCTGCACTTGTTAGCAATTTGTTCATCATGGTTAACAGTGAAAACGGCGCTTTTTTTGCGCCGTTAACGCCAATTCAACCACCGTGTGATATCGTGGTCGCGGGACAAAATCAGGCTTTGATGTCTGGGAGCGGGGTGTTGTGACCAGCTTGGCAGCGAATCAAATGCACCAGGATGCAACCGAAGAGCGATCACCGTGCTTTCCGGTATCGACGTCGCACCCGCTGATCGACCTTGTTCACTTAAGCCGGCAAACATTTGGCGACCCCTCGCTGGAGCGGGAGGTTCTGGTTCTGTTTGCAGACCAGGCGCGCAGCATTGCCGCGGCTCTGTCTTGCGCGGTGGATCCTCAGGAACGTGCCCGTCTGTGCCACCTGATCAAGGGCAGCGCCCGCGGTGTGGGCGCGTTTGACGTCGCGTTTTGGGCGGCGCGTGGGGAGGCAGAACCCCGCGATAATGCTGTGCTTGACGGGCTCAGCGAGAGCATCGACGCGACGCTCGCCCATGTTGGCGTTCTGACCGCCGACTGACGAGAACCTGCTAAACCCCAACCGGTTTCGGGCCCGTTTTCCTGGAGCTCGCGGCAAAGTGAGCCTTTTTCCGCGCTTCACAATCGGTCATGCGCTTTGCTAGGACGCGCCGACAACAATTGGCGGACGAGCGCATCTGAATGATCAAGATTACATTTATCGAGCATGACGGCACGACCCATGAAGTCGAAGCGAAAGAGGGCGCGACTGTGATGGAAGCGGCCATCATGAACGGCGTGCCGGGCATTGAAGCCAGCTGCGGCGGTGCTTGCGCGTGCGCGACGTGCCATGTCTATGTCGACCCGGCCTGGAAAGAGACCACTGGGTCGGCGGAGATCATGGAAGAAGACATGCTCGACCTCGCTTATGATGTGCGCGACGAAAGCCGGCTGTCCTGCCAGCTGCGCGTCACGCCCGCGTTCAATGGGTTGGTGGTCCGGGTTCCCGAATTCCAAGCCTAGTGCAGTGCACGCGCCTCTAGGGGCGTTGCGCATATCTCTTCGCCACATGATGTGCTTGTTTGCGACGCAGGTTCGTCACGTTTGGTGCTTAGCGGAGGCCAGCACGCTGGCTCGGGCGCGCAGCGGGCGAACAAGGATGTCGCCTGGGGACAAGACATAAGGGGGCGGGCCCGCGGGCCCGTAACGCGCAATGCTGGATACTGTGAGCGGGTTCGACCCGGGCAACACAATCGAAACCGACGTGGTGATCGTCGGCACGGGGCCGGTGGGCCTGTTTGCGGTTTTCGAGCTGGGGTTGCTCGACGTGAAAGCCCACCTGATCGACATTCTCGATCGGCCTGGCGGGCAATGCGCAGAGCTGTACCCCGAGAAGCCGATCTATGACATTCCAGCATGGCCCGAGATTTCGGGCCAAGGCCTTGTCGACCGCCTGATGGAGCAGATCGCGCCGTTTGAGCCCGAGTTCCACTATTCGCAGATGGTTTCCGCGCTCAACCGCCTTGAGGACGGTCGTTTTTCGCTGACCACCGATATCGGCACGCACTTTGTCTGCAAGGCCGTTGTCATTGCCGCGGGCGGGGGGTCCTTCCAGCCGAAACGGCCGCCGATCGCCGGGATCGATGCCTATGAGGGCACGTCGGTCTTCTATGCCGTTCGGCAGATGGAAGCGTTCCGCGACCATGATCTTGTCGTTGTTGGTGGCGGCGACTCAGCGCTCGATTGGACGATCAACCTTCAGCCGCTCGCCAAATCGCTGACGCTTGTGCACCGGCGCGACGATTTCCGTGCGGCGCCGGACAGCGTCAACAAGATGCGGGCGCTGGTTGACGAGGGCAAGATGCGCTTCGAACTTGGACAAGTGTCCGCGCTCGAGGGCGATGATGGTCAGCTGACGCAGATCACGGTGAAAAACAAAGAAAGCGAGACGGTCCTGCCGTGCAGCCGCATGCTGCCGTTCTTTGGGCTCACCATGAAGCTTGGTCCCGTCGCCGATTGGGGTCTGAACCTGCACGAAAACCTGATCACCGTGGACACGGAGCGCTTTGAGACCTCGGAGCCGGGCATTTTCGCCATCGGCGACATCAACTGGTACCCGGGGAAGCTGAAGCTCATCCTCTCGGGCTTCCATGAGGCGGCGTTGATGTCGCAAGCCGTCGGCAAGATCGTCTTCCCCGACAAGCGGATCGTCTTCCAGTACACGACCTCGTCGTCAAACCTGCAAAAGAAGCTGGGCGTTCTGTGACGCCGCTTCGGTCCGCTCGCGCTGCGCTTCTGGTGCTCGGCCTGGCGCTTGGTCTCACCCTCGTGCCGTTGGGTGCCGGGGCGCAGACTGACTATCTGACCGGGCTTGAGGGCAACTGGAACGGCACGGGCCGCGCGGCGACCAATGCCGGCGAGGCGGCGATCGCCTGCAACATCGAGAGCAATGTGCGCCGGGGGCGACTGACCTTACAGGCCGGCTGCAACTCGCAGGGTCAATCCGGCCGGATCGGCATGCAGCTCTACTACAGTGAGATGACGCGCCAGTTCCACGGCGAGTTGAGCAGCCCGCTGAACTATATCCGGGGCCAGCTTGTCGGTCGGCTCGACCGCGGCGACCTCTTCCTGCGCCTTGACGCGGAGGATGGCTCCCAAGGCCGGCTCTTGCTCGTTGATGAGGGCGAGGGCCGGATCCGCCTCCTTGTGACCACGGTGGTCGATGGGGCCAACATCACCATCCTGGACCTGCCCCTCGCCAAGACGGCCTAACGCGTCGTCCGCTCGTCCTCTTCGTCGCGCTCAGCATCGGCCCCTTTGCCGCTTGGCTTGCCTTCTTTGCCGCCAAGGTTTGCCATGCCGCGCGTCACGTCACTTAAGGTTGGCGGCTTACCTGAGAAGTACGGAAGTGGGCGGGTCACGGCGATCGCGGCAATGCCGACGCGCGCGGTGAGCAGGCCGTTGATCACCCCTTCGCCCAATCGCGCGGACAGCCGGGCTGCCAGAGAGTGGCCGAGGACCTGGCTAACCAGCCCCTCGGTCGCCGCCAAGCCTCCCGTGACGGCCAGGTGCGTGAGCATGTGTCGCCCGAGCCAGATAGCGCCTAGGAACCC
>JAHCMG010000105.1 GCA_019192585.1 Devosiaceae bacterium MH13 | reverse complement strand
AGGCCGATGCCACGCTGGATTTCACCGCAACGGATCTGGGCTCGGTGACCCGCGATGCCATCCTTGATGCGTCCGCCGGTGCGGCCGCCTTCGCGCTTGCAGCACCAGGCGCGACAGAGGTGATCGAAGGCCGCTTTGGCTCGCTGATCATGGTCGTCAACGCGATTGGCAGTGAAGAACCGTTGCCCTTCGAGGCGCTCGAAGAAGCGCTGCGCTTTGAACTCGCCCGCGCCCGCGCTGGCGATGATCTTTTCTCGCTCTACGATGCGGTTGAAGACGCGCGCGCTGCCGGCGACACCCTGGCCGATATCGCCTCGCGCTTCGACCTCGAACTGGTGTCGGTGCCCGCGGTCGACAGCAACGGCTTTGATGCCGACACCCAACCCGCCAATCTGCCGCCCGCGTCCGACCTGATCGCGGAGATTTTCGCCACCGACGTCGGCCTCGAAAACGACATTGTCGAGACCACGGATGGCGGCTTTGTCTGGTTTGAAGTCACCAGCGTGGAGGATGCCCGCGAACTGACCTTCGAAGAAGCCCAAGACAGGGTCTCGGCCGACTTCCGCGCCGATCAGCTCGATCAGCGCCTGCGTGACCGTGCGGAGGAACTGGTGACCGATCTCGAGCGTGGCCGGTCGCTGGAGACCTTGGCCATCGCGCTTGAGATCCCCGTCTCAGTAACCGATCCGTTCACGCGCGGCGAAGCACCTGATGTGCTCGGCGGCCCCGCCACCGTGGCCGCCTATGAAGGCGCGGAAGGCCATTTCGGCCATGTCGAAGGCCCAGGTGCGGCGACGGGCAGCGAAGCAAGCCGGCTCGTCTTTGTGGTCACCGATGTGACACGCCCGGCCTTCTTCGCCACGGCGAGCGACGTCCAGACGCTGTCTGAAGAACTCGGCCCCGCGCTCGAAGACACGATCCTGACACAATATGTCGGCGGCCTGCAGGCCGAACTCGGCGTCCAGGTGAACCAGGACCTGCTCAACCAGCTCCTCGCCGGTCGCCTCGGTGGCGCCCGTGGCGGCCTGTAGCGGGACCGGCATTGCATGTTGATCAGCCCAACCTCCGAGGCCTTTGAGCAGGCCTACACGGCAGGCGCCGCGCAGGTGCTGTCGACGCGCCTTGTTGCCGATCTCGAAACGCCAGTCTCGGCGATGATGAAGCTTTCGGCGGGGCAGCAGAACAACACGTTCCTACTTGAATCTGTCGAAGGCGGCGCCGTGCGCGGCCGCTACTCGATGATCGGCCTGCGGCCAGACCTGATCTTCCGCGCCGATGGCAACCGCGCCGCCCGCGCCCCGGTGGCGCAAGACGGGGTGGTTGGCGCCTTTGAGGAAGAGGACGAGCCCGAGCTCGATGCGCTTCGCACGCTGATCGAAGAGAGCCGCATCGACCTTCCCGAAGACATGCCCCCCATGTCGGCGGGCGTGTTCGGCTATCTTAGCTACGACATCGTCCGGCTGATCGAGCGGCTGCCCAATCAGAACCCAGACCCGCTAGGCGTGCCGGACATCCTCTTGATCCGGCCGACGGTGATGGTGGTGTTCGACGCAGTGCTCGACGAGATAACCATCGTCACGCCGGTACGCCATCAGCCCGGCCTGTCTGCCGCGGCCGCCTACAGCCGCGCTGCCGATCGCCTCAACGAAGCGGTTGAACGGCTCGACACGCCGCTCGCCAAGGGCGCCGAGGCGATGGACGTGCCCATGCCCACCGTCACCTCGAACACATCACCTGATGAGTTCGCCGAGATGGTGGAGCAGGCAAAGCGGTACATTCGCGCCGGTGACATCTTCCAGGTGGTGCTGTCGCAGCGCTTCGAGGCGCCCTTCCCGCTGCCGGATTTCGCGCTTTACCGCGCGCTACGCCGCACAAACCCAGCGCCGTTTCTCTTCTATCTGTCGTTCGACGGCTTCACCATCGTCGGCTCCAGCCCAGAGATCCTGGTCCGCGCCCGCGACGGAGAGGTGACGATCCGCCCGATTGCCGGCACGCGCCCGCGCGGCGACACGCCGGCGAGCGACCGCCAAAACGCCGAAGACCTGCTGGCCGACCCCAAGGAGCGGGCAGAGCATTTGATGCTGCTGGACTTGGGCCGCAACGATGTTGGCCGCGTCGCCAAGATGGGTACGGTGAAAGTCACCGACCAATTCTTCATCGAGCGCTACAGCCACGTCATGCACATCGTCTCGAACGTGACCGGCGAATTGGATGAAACCAGGTTCGACGCCCTCGATGCGCTGGGCGCTGGCTTTCCCGCCGGCACGGTCTCGGGCGCGCCGAAAGTGCGCGCGATGGAGATCATCGATGAGCTCGAAAAGGACAAGCGCGGCATCTATGCCGGCTGCGTTGGCTATTTCGATGCGTCCGGCGCCATGGACACCTGCATCGTGCTGCGCACGGCGGTGGTCAAGGATGGCGTGATGTACGTGCAAGCCGGTGCCGGCATCGTCGCCGACAGCGATCCAGACTATGAGCAGGCCGAGTGCATCAACAAAGCGCGCGCGCTCTTCCGGGCCGCTGAAGAAGCCGTCCGCTTTACCGCCACCTCAGGTCGGGGGCAGTAAGGGCGCACCATGGCCAACCACTATCTCGTCATCGATAACTATGACAGCTTCACTTACAATCTGGTGCACTGCCTAGGCGCGACGGGTGTGACGATGCAAGTTGTCCGCAACGATGCGATCACCGTTGATGAGATTGCCGAACGCCGCGCGGCGGACGAGTTCGCGGGCATCGTCATCTCGCCAGGGCCCTGCACGCCCGATGATGCGGGCATCTGTCTCGAGCTTGTTGAACGGCTGGGTGAAACCACGCCCATGTTCGGCGTGTGCTTGGGCATGCAGGCGATGGGCCAGGCCTATGGCGGCAAAGTGGTGCTGGCCAGCGAACTGATGCACGGCAAGGTCTCCACGATCACGCCCGCCGTCGAAGCCGCAGTCTTCAGCGGCATCAACGGGCCCTTTGACGCCACGCGCTACCACTCGCTGGCCATCGACCGGCCGAGGGTACCAACGGACCTCGCGATCACCGCGCGGTCTGATGATGGTGAGGTCATGGGCCTCAGCCACACAAAGCACCCGGTGCACGGCGTGCAGTTCCACCCAGAGAGCATCGCGTCTCAGCATGGCGAGCGGATACTTGCGAACTTCGTCGCGCTCGCGACCCGCTTCAACGATGCGGTGGCACGTGATGTCTGACGCTTTCAAGCCCCTTCTGTCGATGGTCTGCACCGGCGCGTCGCTCGACCGGGAGAAAGCAACCGAGGCCTTCGACATCATCATGTCCGGTGCGCTCGCCAACGCTCAGATCGCCGGCTTCCTTGTCGCGCTTAAGGTCCGTGGCGAAACGATCGACGAGCTGGTTGGTGCCGTGGCGACGATGCGCGCCAAGATGCTGCCCGTTGAGTTGCCCAAGGCAACCCGGCAAGCCGCCATC
>JAHCMG010000104.1 GCA_019192585.1 Devosiaceae bacterium MH13 | reverse complement strand
ACCAGCAACACCGTCATCGGCATCCTGTATGTCGGTGTCGAACAGGCCGCCATCAACGCGCGTCTGAGCACGATCATCACGCAGCTCCTGATCGCCAGCGCGATCGTCCTCATCATCGCCGCAGGCTTAAGCTTCTTCATGATCAGCCGCCTGGTTCGGCCGATCCCGCAACTGACGAAAGTCGTCGAGACTGTGGCTGAGGGCGACCTCTCGCGCGAGGTCCCGCATCTGAAGCGCCACGATGAAGTTGGGTCGCTTGCCCGCGCAATTGACGTTCTCAAGCGGGCCGCCATCCAGCGCGGCGAGCTCGAAACCCGCTCGCGCGACGCCGAAGTCGGGCGCCAAGAACGGCAAGACAAGATCGATTTCCTGATCGAGCGTTTTGACGGTTCGGTGGAAACCCAACTGGCCAATATCGAGGACAGTGTCGGTTCGCTCACGCAGACCGCCGAAACCTTGCAGCAGGCCGCGCAATCGACCGCCGTGGAAGCGACCGAAGCGAACCTTGCGTCCAGCAGCGCGTCGAGCAACGTCGAGACCGTGGCCGCCGCAACGGAAGAACTGTCGTCTTCGGTCAACGAGATTGCCCGTCAGATCGGCGACACCAACCGGACCGTCGACCAAGCGACCGCCAGCGTCGAGGACGCCAACACCAAGGTTGAGACCTTGGCCCAAAGCGCGCAGCGCATTGGCGACGTGGTCAATCTGATCTCGGACATTGCCGAGCAGACCAACTTGCTCGCGCTCAACGCCACCATTGAGGCCGCCCGCGCAGGTGAAGCAGGCAAGGGCTTTGCGGTCGTCGCGTCGGAAGTGAAGGACCTGGCTTCGCAGACTGCCAAAGCAACGAGCGATATTGAAGGTCAGATCAAAGGCATCCAGACCTCGACGGCAGAAGCGGTGGACGCGATCCGGACGATCGGCGTGACCATGGGTGCCGTCAACGAAACCGTGTCTTCCATCGCGTGTGCCGTCGAAGAGCAAGGCTCTGCAACCGCGGAGATTTCCCGCAACGTGTCCGAAGCTGCGGAAGGGACCTCACGGGTTGCTGGCAACGCGTCCGAGGTGCAACGCCGCGCTGACGAAAGCCACGAGGCCGTGGCGTCGATGACCGAAACCGTCGGCTCAGTCGGGGTCTCTGCACAGCAGCTGAAGGAAGAGGTGCGGGCCTTCCTGACCGATGTGAAGGCCGCCTAAGCGCGCCTGCACACATCGCTGGCTAGGGCAGCGCTTGCTGCCAGCTGACTACCGAAAAGCAACCGAAAGGCGCCCCTGAGGGCGCCTTTTCCGTTGGTTGCACCAGGAGTCGCCAAAGCAGCCCCGACGGTCGCGGTAACCATACCGATCGTTTGCGGCAGCATGCTGTGAGCCGCTACGCTATCGTTTTCTTTTGCTTCGTGTGGAAAGGCGTCACGATCGCGTGATGGGGCCGCCAACCGGCCGTGCGCCGAGCGCGAAGTACATTTAGGTCCACTGCACAGAGGGATGCGCGTGCATACCATTCTGTTGACACGTCAAAGCGGTTTGGTTGCTTCACTCACGGTGTTGCTTGTGAGCCTTTGCGCTGCGTCTCTCGTGGTAGTGGGTCTTCATCTTACCGGCTTCAATGCCATCGATGCATTGCGGGATGCTCGGCTGAGCGACGCTCCAGAAGCTGGCCTTGTTAGCGGCGCCGGTGTGCTGCTCATGGGGCTAGGGGGCGTTGTGGCCGCCACTTGCGCGCTCAAAACCTGTGACGTGCCGCTAGGCGCTGTTGGTCTGTTTTGTTGCCTGTTTGCGCTGGATGACGGCCTTCTGATCCACGAGCTGCTCGGTGACTGGGAAGTCGCCGTGTTCGGTTTGTACGGTCTTCTCGCCGCCCTGATCCTTCTGTTGTTCCGCGCGGAGGGCTGGCTTTATCCCTGGCCGGTACTGGTCGCCATCGCCGCATTCGCCTTTTCCGTGTCGATCGACTTCGTCTGGTCCGAAATCGTGCACTTCACCCAGCTCACGGGCGAGATCGAGCGCATCGCTCTCGCGCTGGGCATCGTCATAGAAGATGTGCCGAAGTTCGCTGGCATTTGCGTTTTATCGAGCTTCGCCATCGGCGAAGCAGTCTCAAACCTATGGCAAGGGGAAGGCGCGAGCGCCGTCTAACAGGCCTGGGTAGGCGCCCGGTGGCGCTGGATCGCCTCGCAGGTGGGCTGACGCTTCAAAGCCAATCCGGTTCAAAAGAAAAGGGCGCCCGGTTGGGGCGCCCTTCGTTTTCGTTTGGAGGTCGTCGGTAAAACGTTCTGACCGTTAGACCGAGTAGTACATGTCGAACTCGACCGGGTGCGGCGTCTGTTCGTAGCGCTCGTTCTCTTCCATTTTGAGCTCGATATACGCTTCGATCTGGTCCTCATCGAACACACCACCTTCGGTGAGGAAGGCGTGGTCATCGGCCAGGCTTTCGAGCGCTTCACGCAGCGAGCCAGCAACGGTCGGGATTTCCGACAGCTCTTCCGGCGGCAGGTCGTACAGATCCTTGTCCATCGGCTCGCCGGGATGGATCTTGTTCTTGATGCCGTCGAGGCCGGCCATCAGCATGGCCGAGAACGCCAGATAGGGGTTCGCAGACGGATCGGGGAAGCGGATTTCCATACGCTTGGCCTTCGGCGAAGCCGTGTATGGAATACGGCAAGACGCCGAGCGGTTGCGTGCCGAATAGGCCAGCAGAACCGGCGCTTCGTAGCCTGGGACCAGACGCTTGTAGGAGTTGGTCGACGGGTTGGTGAACGCGTTGATCGCTTTGGCGTGCTTGAGAATGCCGCCAATGTAGAACAGGCACGTTTCCGACAGATCGGCATATTCAGAGCCTGCAAACACCGGCTCGCCGTTCTTCCACAGCGACTGGTGGCAGTGCATGCCGGTACCATTGTCGCCAAAGACCGGCTTCGGCATAAACGTGGCGGTTTTGCCGTACGAGTGCGCGACCTGGTGCACGACATACTTATAGATCTGCATCTTGTCGGCGCAGGGCGTGATTTCTTCGAACTTCATGCCCAGCTCGTGCTGCGCAGCGCCCACCTCGTGGTGGTGCTTTTCGGTTTTGACGCCCATCTGCGCCATCACCGTCAGCATTTCAGAGCGGATATCCTGGCAGCTATCGACCGGCGGCACGGGGAAGTAGCCACCTTTGGTGCGCGGACGGTGACCGAGATTGCCCATCTCATAGTCGGTGTCCATGTTGGTGGGCAGTTCGGTCGAATCGAGCACGAACCCGGTGTTGTATGGGTCGGCCTTGAAGCGCACATCATCGAAGATGAAGAACTCAGCTTCGGGACCGAAGAACACGGTGTCAGCGACGCCGGTGGACTTCATGTAGGCCTCGGCCTTCTTAGCCGTCATCCGCGGGTCGCGGTTGTAGGCATCGCCCGAGCCCGGCTCGAGAATGTCGCAGAAGATCGCCATCGTCGGCTGCGCAAAGAACGGGTCCATGTGCGCTGTGTCGGTGTCCGGCATCAAAACCATGTCGGACTCGTTGATGGCCTTCCAGCCGGCGATCGACGACCCGTCAAACATGATGCCGTCGGCGAACATGTCTTCGTCCACTTCGGCGACATCCATGGTGACATGCTGCATCTTGCCCCGTGGGTCGGTGAAGCGAACGTCGACGAACTTCACGTCGTTGTCGGCGATCGACTTAAGAATATCGGCTGCTGTGGTCATGCTGACTGCTTTCCTTCGTTACACAGAGATATGACAATGGGAGTTGGGCGGCTCGGCCCCTGACTGGTCCGCTGTTTTAGATCTTAAACGGCATCGGCACCGGTTTCCCCGGTGCGGATCCGCACAACATCTTCAACGGCGGACACAAAAATCTTGCCGTCCCCGATCCGCCCGGTTTGAGCGGCTTCGCGAATGGCGTGGACGGCTGCATCAAGCTGATTTGCCGGCAAAACGACCTCGACTTTTACCTTCGGCAAAAAATCGACGACGTATTCGGCCCCCCGATAAAGTTCGGTATGGCCTTTCTGCCGACCGAACCCCTTAGCTTCGGTGACGGTGATCCCCTGAAGGCCCACCTCCTGAAGCGCTTCTTTCACCTCATCAAGCTTGAAGGGCTTGATGATGGCTTCGATCTTTTTCATCGACCCCTCAATTCATTCGCATCCCGCCAATCGCGGCAGGTGCCGGTCCATGTGCAGGTATCGTGCCAAGATGGGTGATGGTGCCTTCGGGCTCACGGCTTTGCCCTCAAAATCACCATCGTTAGGCGAGGGAAGGGTGGTGCAGTGCACCGCTGGAAACGTTCGCCGTTGGGCAGTGCGGCGCTGATCACGCAAACTTGCCCCAAAATTGGGCAGCAGGGCTGGCTGATAGCTAGGAGTCGCTATGAGCGCCGCGGAAAAGCGCTCAATGATTGTGCAAATGCATGGCAAGTGTGCAGAAATGGGCGTTAACGCTCCCTAGCGGCGCGAGAACCGTGCACAAACGCCGCGCGCCTTTTTCCTTGAAGCGGCTCTCGGCTCTGCTATAGACGCGCCATCGACACCGCCTCGTGCCCTGCGGGCGTGGTGAAATTGGTAGACACGCTGGTTTTAGGTACCAGTGGCGCAAGCCGTGGGGGTTCAAGTCCCTCCGCCCGCACCAACCGACCCATCGAACGTGTTGGACTGGGCCTCTGCTGGATAACGCGAGGCCTCCCTGGCACGTTTAAGTATAGGAAGAAGGCCCATGCAGGTCACAGAAACGCTCGCCGAAGGCTTGAAGCGTGAACTTACCATCACCATTCCGGCGCAAGACCTCGCCAGCAAGCTCGATGACAAGCTCTCGACGCTGAAATCGCAGGCGCGGCTGCCGGGCTTCCGGCCAGGCAAAGTGCCGGTGACGCACCTCAAAAAGATCTATGGCAAGCAGGCGATGGCCGAGGTCATCAATGACACGCTGACCGAGAGCACCAACGCCGCGATTGCCGAGCGCAAAGAGAAGCCGGCGAGTGAGCCGAACTTCTCGTTGCCCGAAGATGAGGCGGAAGCCGAAAAGATCATCGCAGGCGAAGCGGATCTGCAGATCGCGGTGACCTACGAGATCATCCCCGAGTTCGAGGTCAAAGACTTCTCTGGCATCGAAATCGAACGCCCCGTCGTCGACATCACTGATGAATTGTTGGACGAGCGGCTCAAGCAGATCGCATCGTCCAACACCACCTATTCGGACGTGAAGCGCAAAGCGAAAAACGATGATCAACTGACCATTGATTTCGTCGGCAAGGTCGATGGCGAAGAGTTCGAAGGTGGCTCCGCCGAGGGCTTCAAGCTCGTTCTGGGCTCGGGTCAGTTCATCCCAGGCTTCGAAGACCAGCTTGTGGGCACGAAAGCCGGTGAGACCAAGGCCGTTGAGGTGACGTTCCCCGAGGAGTACGGCGCTGCGCACCTGGCCGGCAAACCGGCGACCTTCGACGTCACCGTCCAGGCCGTGGGCGCCCCCGAGGAGCCGATCGTCGATGAAGCGTTCGCCATTAATCTGGGTCTTGAATCGCTCGATAAGCTCAAAGAGGCGGTCAAAAACCAGGTCGAGAACGAATTCGGCCAACGCACCCGCATGAAGGTGAAGCGTCAGCTGCTTGATGCGCTCGACGACGCGTACGACTTCGAGCTACCGCCGAGCCTCGTCGAACAAGAGTTCGACGGTGTGTGGAAGCAGGTCACCGATGACCTCGAAAAGGCAGGCCGCTCGTTCGAAGACGAAGACACGACCGAAGAGAAAGCCAAAGAAGAGTACCGCACGCTCGCCGAGCGGCGCGTGCGCCTTGGTCTCCTGCTCGCCGAAGTTGGCGGCCAGAACGATGTTCAGGTCACCAACGAAGAGATCCAACGCGCGGTCGTGATGCGTGCGCAGCAATTCCCCGGTCAGGAGCGCGAGGTGGTGGAGTTCTTCCAGAAGAACCCGCAGCAGCTCGCCTCTCTTCGCGCACCGATCTTCGAAGACAAAGTGATCGATTTCATCCTTGAGCTTGCCAAAGTGACCGACAAGTCTGTCGCGCCGGCCGATCTTGAAGATGACGACGATGACACCGATCAATAGTCCTGCCGTGTCGTCGGGTGGCTAGGTCATCACCCAAGTCAAGGCCTCGGCAGCTCGGTTGCCGAGGCCTTTTCTATTCGGGGCAGCCTGTGGGCAGCAGTGAAACGCAGCCAGGCGCGGGCCGAACCAGGCGCCGGCTCATGTGCTTGTCACTGTCAGTGTCTGAGTCAGTATCTGGCGGCTATTGAAGCGCGGCCAGTCGAGGTCCATATCGAGGTCTCGGCGGGCCGATCGGCGCGTTAACCGAAATTCGGGTTCCTCCCGCTTCCACGTCACTTCGCCCCGATAGGACCTTGCCAGCGGGTACGGCCTCAATAGGTTGGGCGACCGAGAGAACGATTCGACCATTATGGTGTGCGCAAGGCGGCCAAGCCGTCGCCCCGGGGCGCACGCTTTTGCACCAACGGAAAAACAATGCGCGACCCTATCGATCTGACAATGAACACGCTCGTGCCGATGGTGGTCGAGCAATCGAACCGCGGCGAACGCGCGTTCGATATCTATTCCCGACTGTTGCGCGAGCGGATCATCTTTTTGACCGGGCCGGTCGAAGACTATATGGCGTCGCTCATCTGCGCGCAGCTTCTGTACTTGGAAGCCGACAACCCCTCAAAAGAGATCGCGCTCTACATCAACTCGCCCGGCGGTGTCGTGACCTCTGGCATGGGCGTCTACGATACCATGCAGTTCATCAAGCCTGAAGTCTCGACGATCTGCATCGGGCAGGCGGCATCTATGGGCTCGCTGCTCCTGGCGGCCGGCGCGAAGGATTCGCGCTTCATCCTGCCGCACGCCCGCGTGATGCTGCACCAGCCATCGGGCGGCTTCCAGGGCCAGGCCTCGGATATCGAGCGCCATGCCGCTGACATTATGAAGATGAAGCGCCGGCTCAACGAGATCTATGTGGAGCACACGGGGCGTGACTATGACACGATCGAGGCCACGCTTGATCGCGATCATTTTATGAGCGCCGAAGAGGCCAAAGAGTTCGGTATTGTCGACGAGGTGATCACCACCCGGTCGGCGCTTGAAGCGGGCGATTAAGGCCGCAAGGCGTGCGCACTGGTCCACGCTCTGTTGCTTTGATATCGCGCGACATCTTTAACGCGCACAGCTTCTTGACAGCGGCGGCTTTCCTTTGGACCTTGCACTGACGGTGTCGACGTATTTGCGTCGACACGCATGAATGCTGGCGCCAAGCCTTGTAGGACTTGTCCCCAGCCTCTTCTGGCCACTCCAGCATGTTAACCTTTGGGGTGGACGTAGGGTTTAGAGTATCGCCCAGCGCTGTACACAGTGATCTTGTTTTGATTGCGGGCCCAAGCAATCGGTAACAACACTGGCACCTTTTAAGCGTGCCGAGCATTGAGAATTTGGGCAGCGGTTCAACCCGCTCTACACGCGGTGCGCAGGCGCCGTAATGGAGACCAATTTTATGAGCAAGTCCGGCGGCAGCGATTCCAAGAACACGCTCTACTGCTCCTTCTGCGGCAAAAGCCAGCACGAGGTGCGCAAGCTGATCGCAGGGCCCACCGTGTTCATCTGTGATGAATGCGTCGAGCTTTGCATGGACATCATCCGTGAAGAGAACAAAACCTCGCTGGTTAAATCCTCCGATGGTGTGCCCACGCCTCAAGAGATTTTGCAGGTCCTCGACGATTATGTGATCGGTCAGCCGCAGGCGAAGCGCGTCCTGTCGGTCGCCGTGCACAACCACTATAAGCGTCTGCATCACGCCTCGAAAAACGCCGACATCGAACTGGCGAAATCCAACATCATGCTGATCGGCCCCACCGGCTGCGGCAAAACCTTGTTGGCCCAGACGCTGGCGCGGATCATCGACGTGCCGTTTACGATGGCAGACGCCACCACGCTGACAGAGGCCGGCTACGTGGGTGAAGATGTCGAAAACATCATCCTCAAGCTGCTGCAGGCCGCCGACTACAATGTTGAGCGCGCTCAGCGCGGCATCGTGTACATCGATGAGGTCGATAAGATTTCGCGCAAATCTGACAACCCCTCCATCACCCGCGATGTCTCGGGCGAGGGGGTGCAGCAGGCGCTTCTGAAGATCATGGAAGGCACCGTGGCATCGGTGCCGCCCCAGGGTGGCCGCAAACATCCGCAGCAGGAGTTCCTGCAGGTCGACACCACGAACATTCTGTTCATCTGTGGTGGCGCGTTTGCGGGCCTCGACAAGATCATCTCCGACCGCGGACGCCAGACCTCCATCGGCTTCAAGGCGGCCGTGGAAGATCCGGACGCACGCAAGGTGGGTGAACTGTTCGCCGAAGTTGAGCCAGAGGATCTGGTCAAGTTCGGCCTCATCCCCGAATTCGTCGGCCGTCTTCCCGTTGTCGCAACGCTGATGGATCTCGATGTCCATGCGCTGGTGCAGATCCTGCGCGAGCCGAAGAACGCGCTCGTCAAGCAGTATCAGCGCCTGTTCGAGATGGAAGAAGTGCAGCTCACCTTCCAAGACGAGGCGCTAGAAGCGGTGGCCAACAAAGCCATCGAGCGCAAGACCGGCGCGCGCGGCCTGCGCTCGATCATGGAGACCATTCTGCTCGACACCATGTTCGAACTGCCGGCCATGGATGGCGTCGAACAGGTGGTCATCTCCGATGAGGTGGTGTCCGGCTCCGCGCGGCCCTTGTACATTTATGCGGACAAGGAAGAAGCCAAGCAGACCGCCGACGCGTCCTAAAGGGCGCGCCTTTCAACCATTCCCGCAAAGCGCCGCTCGGAAACGGGCGGCGCTTTTGGTTTGTGGATGGCTCGCTCATCGTCCGCAGACTGTGCTTCGCGTGTCGCCCGGTGGAAGACGGCGAAACGCCAGCCGTTGAAAAACCATCATCGGACGCCCAAGTTCATTGCAACGCCGCAAACGCCGTGATTCACTGCGTGGCAAGCGAGTCTGCGGACGCCGCTCATCGGACCAGCTGTTCGAACCGGCCCGCAGCGCTACGCCACTGGCGTCGGCGGCACCCCCCATTCCGGCTTCCCAGCCGGAAGGCGCTAAGCGAAGCCTGGCATTCGTCATGAGTTCTGGCGGGCAGGCACCTATCCTGTGAGCGAAGCGCCCACTGCTAAAGGCATACGCAATGACTGATCAAACCCAAGACTATTCAGCCGCTTACCGGGACGCCGAACCCAGCGTCCACCCGGTGCTGCCGTTGCGCGACATTGTCGTGTTCCCCCATATGATCGTCCCGCTGTTCGTCGGCCGTGAGAAGTCCATCGCCGCGCTTGAAGAGGTCATGCGCTCGGACAAGCAGATCGTTTTGGCAACGCAGATGAACGCGTCCGATGATGATCCGGCGTCTGACGCGATCTATTCGGTTGGCACCATCGCCAACGTGCTCCAGCTTCTGCGCTTGCCCGATGGAACGGTGAAAGTGCTCGTTGAGGGCACCGATCGCGTGGAGATCGTCCACTATCACGATCGCACCGAGTTCCACGAAGCCGACATCCACATTCTCAATGAGGATGAGGGCGAGGAAGTCGAGGTCGAGGCGCTCGCGCGCTCGGTAACCTCCGAGTTCGAGAACTACGTCAAGCTCAACAAGAAAGTGTCGCCCGAAGTCATTTCGGCGATCACGCAGATCGAGGGCTTTTCGAAGCTTGCCGACACGGTTGCATCGCACCTGGCGGTGAAAATCTCCGACAAGCAAGACGCCCTCGCGACGATCTCGGTCCCTGATCGGCTTGAGCGCGTGCTCGGCCTCATGGAGAGCGAGATCTCTGTTCTGCAAGTGGAGAAGCGCATCCGCAGCCGTGTGAAACGGCAGATGGAGAAGACGCAGCGCGAATACTATCTCAACGAGCAGATGAAGGCGATCCAGAAGGAGCTGGGCGAAGGCGAAGATGGTCGCGACGAGCTCTCAGAGCTTGAGGACAAGATCGCCAAGACCAAGCTGTCGAAGGAAGCGCGCGACAAGGCGACGGCCGAGCTCAAAAAGCTCCGCGCCATGAGCCCGATGTCGGCTGAAGCGACGGTTGTTCGCAACTATCTCGACTGGCTGCTCGGCCTGCCATGGGGCAAGCGTTCGCGCATCTCGGTCGACCTTAAGGCTGCCCAAGAGATCCTCGACGATGATCACTATGGCCTTGAGAAGGTCAAAGAGCGGATCATCGAGTATCTTGCGGTGCAGGCGCGGTCCAACAAGCTGCGCGGGCCCATCCTTTGCCTCGTTGGCCCTCCGGGTGTCGGCAAAACCTCGCTCGGCAAGTCGATCGCGAAGGCCACGAAACGCGAGTTCGTTCGCATTTCGCTGGGCGGCGTGCGCGACGAAGCCGAGATCCGCGGTCACCGGCGCACCTATATCGGCTCGATGCCCGGCAAGGTCATCCAGTCGATGCGCAAGGCCAAGAAGACCAACCCGCTTTTCTTGCTCGATGAGATCGACAAGATGGGCATGGATTTCCGTGGTGACCCGTCTTCGGCTCTTCTCGAGGTGCTCGATCCTGAACAGAACGCAACGTTCGCGGACCACTATTTGGAGGTCGATTATGACCTTTCGAACGTGATGTTCGTGACAACGGCCAACACCCTCAACATCCCAGGGCCGCTCATGGACCGGATGGAGATCATCCGGATCGCGGGTTACACCGAAGATGAGAAGGTGGAGATTGCGCGGCGTCACCTCATCCCCAAAGCGATCAAGAACCATGGGCTCAAAGCCGATGAGTTCACGATCGATGATGAGGCGCTGCGCACGGTTGTGCGCCGCTACACCCGCGAAGCGGGCGTTCGGAACTTGGAGCGCGAGCTGTTCTCGTTGGCGCGCAAATCGGTCAAAGCGATCATGCTTGGCACCATGCGCACGCTCGATGGCGAGGTCATCGACATCGAGAAGGCGGCGATCACGGATGCAAACGTGGCCGACTTCCTTGGTGTGCCGAAATTCCGGCACGGAGAGATCGAGGATGATGACCAGGTCGGCGTCGTCACCGGTCTGGCATGGACCGAGGTTGGTGGCGAACTGCTGACGATCGAAGGCGTCATGATGCCCGGCAAGGGCAAGATGACCGTAACTGGCAACCTGCGTGATGTGATGAAAGAATCCATCTCCGCAGCTGCCAGCTACGTCCGGTCGCGAGCCGTCGATTTCGGCATCGAACCGCCGCAGTTCGACAAGACGGACATCCACGTCCACGTGCCCGAAGGGGCGACACCGAAGGACGGCCCGTCTGCAGGTGTGGCGATGGCCACGGCGATCGTCTCGATGATGAGCGGTATTCCGGTGCGCCATGATGTGGCGATGACCGGCGAGATCACTTTGCGTGGTCGCGTCCTGCCCATCGGCGGCTTGAAGGAGAAGCTCTTGGCTGCGCTTCGCGGTGGCATCAAAAAGGTGCTGATCCCCGAAGAGAACGCCAAGGACTTGGCCGATATCCCCGAGACCGTGAAGAACGGTCTGGAGATCGTGCCGGTGGCGCGGATGGACGAGGTGATTGAGCATGCGCTCCAATCTCAACCCACGCCCATCGAATGGTCTCCGGAGACGGCGGTCGCCGAAGGAACCTCAGATGATGCCGAAGCTGGCGGGCCGGTTTTGGCTCACTGAGCGGAACCTTCGGGCGCCGGCCATCCACAAAGTGGGTGCCATGTGATCAAAAATGACGAAAAACCCCGGTTTTCCGGGGTTTTTTGTTGTCTTCGGGCGGCAACCCCTTCAGGGTCACTGGGCTACAAACCGTCGATTCGACGACGGCAAATACGACGCGCCAGGGTGGCGGGCTCGTGCGGCATGGCCCTTGGTAAGCGTCTGAACACTGGAGAATTTAGCGATGAACAAGAGCGAATTTATCTCGGCGGTTGCCGACAAGACCGGCCTGGGCAAGGCCGAAGCAGGCAAAGCGGTTGACGCCGTTTTCGACACCATTTCTTCGGCTCTCTCGTCTGGCGACGAAGTCCGCATGACCGGTTTCGGCAACTTCACGGTCACGCACCGCGCGGAAAGCAAGGGTCGCAACCCTTCGACGGGCGCCGAAATCACCATTCCCGCTTCCAAGCGGCCGAAATTCACGGCTGGTAAGGCCCTCAAGGACGCGGTCAACACCTAAGTGAGACGGGCGCCCTCGCGCCCGACCTAGTGACTGATGCGATGCAAGACGCCCGGCAGTGCTGGGCGTTTTGTGTCTACAGCGTCCACCGGCGTATCCGCACGGGCATGGAACCGCTTGCAAATTGCCGTGCGCAAACCTAAGCACAGCTTCCCGCATCGTTTCGCGCGCGGGCAGGGCGGTTAGCTCAGCTGGGAGAGCATCTCGTTTACACCGAGAGGGTCGGGGGTTCGAACCCCTCACCGCCCACCATAACCACGGGTATGGAACATGCGGGTTAGTCGCTGGCCTCGCAACTGACCATTGCACCCACCGGCCTTTCCGCGTCGCTCTCAGTAAACGCGCCAATGGATGGGGCGTGTTGCGCCCGACTCTGTTATATCCAGTACCATCGTGCCGGCAATCTGTCGTGGGCGCGCGGTCGTACTGGCTGTAGCGGGCTCGTTTTCACCAGCGTTATTGCTGGGCACTGCAGGATCCAAACAACCGCCCATGGCCATTTCGCACCACCCCCATTTTGAAGCCGCAGTCCGCGCGACCCATTCGCGTCCGGCGCTTCCGATCATGCTGCCGGCGACCGTCGACCATGCTGTCGTCATGGTGGGTGAGGCGGGGCCGCAAGAGGATCATGATCGGATGCTGGACGCGCTCGCGGCGCTTCCCGGCATGGTGGTCGAGAAAGACG
>JAHCMG010000103.1 GCA_019192585.1 Devosiaceae bacterium MH13 | reverse complement strand
GCGAACCAAACGCCCTCATCGTCAGCGATGGTGATGCTGGCGATCGAGGCATCCGACGACAGCACGCCCTCGATCCCGGCGATGCGGATCATCCGGCCAGGCGCGGATAATTGCTCTTCGACAAAGCGCACGAAGGCCGAGCGCTCTTCTTCGGGGTTCAACTGCCCCAAAGCCGGCACAGCCAGAAGACCGATCGCGCCCATGGCACCAAGCGCCCCAATGGCCAGATAAGATGCGCGCCGCGCCATCAAAACGTCTGCCCCACGCCCAGATAGAGGCCGAAATCGGGATCATCGACGCCAGGGTCGAGCGGCACCGCAACATCCAACCGAACCGGCCCGATGGGCGTGCGGTAGCGAAGGCCCGCGCCAACGCCGACCTTCAGGTCGTCAAAGTCGCCGCCGAAGCTGTCAGCATCCACATAGCCCGCATCTGCGAAGACAACGCCGCCCAGCGTGTCGGTGAACCAGCCACGCAGCTCGAGAGAACCTTCAGCCAAAAAGCGCCCGCCGATCACATCGCCGCCGGGTTGCTCAACGCCAATGTTGCGGAAGGCGTAGCCGCGAACCGAGCCACCGCCGCCGGCCAAGAACAGCCGATCCGGCGCGGTGTTGGCCGCCGACGGCCCCAGCAGCGTGCCCGTGCGGACCCGGCCGGCAAGCGTGAACCGGTCATCGGCGCCGAAGCTTTGATAGGCCCGCGCCTCTGCGGTCACGCCGATGCCAGCGCTTTGCCGCGAGAACTCGTAAAAGGGCGCTGCGGTTAGCTCGAGGAAGACGCCCTCGGTCGCATCGGTCGGGTTGTCGCGCGTGTCAAAGACCAGACCGCCAGTGAAGCCCGCCGTGGTGAAGCTGCGCTGGCCGAAAACATCGTCGTCGAACTCGGCATGACGGCCTTCAACCTCAAGGCGGCCCGTCAGCTCTGGCGTGAACGGGTGCTCAACGCCGACGGCGAGCCGCCCGCCGGTCTTGGTGTAGGCCTCCAGCACCGCCCGCTCGAGTTCCAAACTCGCCGTGCCCACGGTGTCGGGCGTGACGATGCCGGGCGTGCGTAGCGCGGCGCTGAAGCGGTAGGTAAAGTCTTCGGGATCCAGCGATGTGATGCCCGAAACGCGGCCATCAATGCGCAGCCGTTCGGCGCGGCCGAACAGGTTGCGGTGCAGCCAATAGGCTTCAAGGCCCAGGCCGTCCGTGGTCGACACGTTGCCGCCAAAGCCGAAGCGCCGCCGAGGGCGCTCTTGCACCACAACGGTTACCGGCACGCTCCCATCGGCGAGCGGCGCATCGCCGACCACCACCCGCACCGAACGAAAAACATCGAGACCGGCGAGCCGGTCTTGCGCTGCGGCAATGTCATCGGGATCGTAGGTTTCGCCCGCAACGAGCCCGGTCATCCAGGCTACGTAGTCGGGGTCCATTCTGTCAGTGCCCTCAACGGTCACCGCGCCATAGCGAACGATGGGCCCGGGCTCGACGCCGATGCGCACATCGAGCCTGCGGGTCTCGTGGTCGGCTTCGATCTGCCGCGGCAACCGTTCGGCCAGCGCGTAGCCTTGCTCCCGCCAGCCATCGAGCACGATCTGCTCGGCACGCCGGATGGTTCCAGACGTCGCCAAACGGCCGGGCACGAAATCAATTTCGCGCGGCTGAGGCACCACGTCACGCGGATCCGATGTTGCGGGTGGCGCGCCCGCAATTTCGATGCGGCCGAAGCGGTAGGCCGGGCCCGGATTGACGCGAATGGCAAGGGCAATCGGCTCGCCCAACGCGGCGTCCGGCGGCAAGTCCGCCACTTCGCGACCGTTAGCGGTGATCGAGATCGCGCCACCATACCGGCCCTGGGCGTACAAAGCGCCCAGCACGCGCCGATAGTCGCCCCGCGCTTCAGCCAACAGGCCCGGCAGGCCCGGCAGGCCCGTCGCGGTGCCCTCGCGGCCTTGCCAAAGGGCGGAAGCGCCGGCGATAGCCTCCTCGTCGAGCGGGGTCAGATCGCCGGGATCTGGCTCCGGGGTGACCGTGACCTCGATCGAGTAGGCAACGGCCTCGCCGATGGGCGCGGCATCGAGCTCGTCGGC
>JAHCMG010000102.1 GCA_019192585.1 Devosiaceae bacterium MH13 | reverse complement strand
ACGATGGCGTCGTGTTTCACCGCGTGATTGACGGCTTTATGGCCCAGGGCGGCGATCCGACCGGCACCGGCATGGGCGGCTCGAGCTATCCCGATCTCAAGCAGGAATTCTCGTCAGAACCGCATGTGCGCGGCATCTGCTCGATGGCCCGGTCCGCCAACCCCGATAGCGCGAACTCGCAGTTTTTCATCTGCTTCGACGATGCGCGCTTCCTCGATGGCCAATACACCGTTTGGGGTGAGGTGACCGCGGGCATGGATGTGGTCGATCAGTTCGCGCGCGGCGAGCCCGTGCGCAATCCAGACCAGATCAACGCCGCCCGCTTGGCCTAAGCGCGGCTGGCGTGGGTAACTGCCGCTGCCGCCATGCGCGTTGATGCGTTCGATTTCGATCTGCCCGAAGACCGGATTGCGTTGCGCCCCGCAGAGCCGCGGGACGCAGCGCGCCTTCTGCAGGTCAGTGGCCGGGGTGACCTGTCCGATCATGGAGTTCGAGACCTTCCCTCGCTCCTAAAGGCGGGGGACCTTCTGGTTCTCAACGAAACGCGCGTTCTGCCGACGCAATTGTTCGGTCGGCGCTGGCGCGAGGGCGCCGACGCGCTCGATGTTGCGGTCACGCTGGTCGAGCAATGGCCGGGCGACGGGCTCACCTGGCGTGCCTTTGCCAAGCCCGGCCGCCGCCTGAAGCCCGGTGATCGGCTGACCTTTCCCGCCGATGCCGCCCAGGATGCGGCGCCGCTGCGCGCGGAACTTGTCGAGCGCGGGGAGGAGGGCCTGTTCGAACTGCGGTTCGACGGCACGCTCGCGGGCTTTGCCGGGGCGCTAAACAGCGTCGGGCTTCCGCCCCTGCCGCCCTATATCGCCGCCAAACGCGGGATCGATGAGAGCGACAAGGCCGCCTACCAGACGGTCTATGCCCGCACCGAAGGCTCGGTGGCTGCGCCCACGGCTGGTCTGCACTTCACAGACGCTTTGTTCACCGCGCTCGATGCGGGTGGGATTGCCCGCGCGTTCGTGACCCTGCATGTCGGCATGGGCACGTTCTTGCCCGTGAAGGCCGAGACCACCGACGCTCACACCATGCACGCCGAGTGGGGTGAGGTGACCGAGCAGACCGCCGCCATGATCAACGAAACTCGGGCGCGGGGCGGGCGCGTGGTGTCTGTTGGAACGACGAGCTTGCGCATTCTAGAAAGCGCTGTCGGCGCGGACGGAAGGATCCAGCCCTTCACCGGTGAGACCGATATCTTCATCACGCCGGGGTACCGCTTCGGTGCAATCGATGGGCTGATGACCAACTTCCACCTGCCAAAGTCCACCTTATTCATGCTCGTGTCCGCGCTTTGTGGTCTCGACACCATGAAGACCGCTTACGCGCATGCGATCGCGCAAAACTACCGGTTCTATTCTTACGGAGATGCGTCTCTTCTGTGGGCGCAGGCGGGGGCAAGACGGTGAGTGGCGGGTACAGCTACAGCCTGATCGCGCAAGACGGCGCGGCGCGGCGCGGACGCATCCAAACCGCACACGGCATGGTCGAAACGCCCGCGTTCATGCCGGTGGGCACGGCCGGCACCGTCAAGGCTCTCTACACCGATCAGGTTCGGCAAGCCGGGGCCGATGTCGTGCTCGGCAATGTCTACCATCTGATGCTTCGCCCGACGGCCGAGCGGGTAGCCGCGCTTGGCGGGCTCCACCGGTTTATGAACTGGCCACACACCATCCTCACTGATTCTGGTGGTTTCCAGATCATGTCCCTGGGCCCGCTGCGGACGCTCGATGAGCAGGGCGTCACCTTCAAGTCCCACATCGATGGCACGGCCCATAGCCTGACGCCCGAGCGCTCCATGGAAATCCAGAGCCTGCTTGGCTCAGACATTCACATGCAGCTTGATGAGTGCATCGCATTGCCCGCCGAACGGACCGAAGTCATCCGGGCGATGGAACTGTCCGCGCGCTGGGCGGAGCGCTCCAAGCTGGCGTTCGAAGAGCTCGGCGGGCCGGCCAAAGGGCAGGGGCTACACGGGATCGTCCAGGGCGGCACCGATATCGAGGTGCGCTTGCGCTCGGCGCAATTGCTCACCGATATCGGCTTTGGTGGCTACTCGGTCGGCGGGCTTGCAGTCGGCGAGCCGCAAGACGAGATGCTGGCCGTGCTCGATGAGACATGCCCTGCGCTGCCGGCTGACAAACCGCGCTACCTAATGGGAGTGGGCACGCCCGATGATCTGTTAAAGTCTGTGGCGCGCGGCATCGATATGTTCGACTGCGTGATGCCAACCCGTGCCGGCCGCCACGCGACCGCTTACACGCGCTTTGGCAAGATCAACCTCAAGAATGCCCGCCACGCCGATGACCCTCGTCCGCTCGACGAAGAGAGCCCGTGCCCCGCGGCGCGCGACTACTCACGCGCCTACCTCCACCACCTGGTGAAGGCGGGCGAGCCGCTGTCCGGCATGCTCCTGTCGTGGAACAACATCGCGTACTATCAGCAGATTATGCGTGAGGCCCGCCAGGCCATTGAGGCGGGCCAGTATGCCGACTTCCTTGAGAAAACGACCGCGCGCTGGGCGCAGGGCGATCTGCCGCCCTACACAGGGCAGCGAAGACAGGGGTAGCGAAGACCGGTCAGCCTAGATCTGGCGGGCATTCTCGCGGCGCAGGAACACGCCCGAGATCGACAATTCGCCATCGCTGCCCTCAAAGAAGGTGTACAGACCGCCCCACACCTGGCCATCCTCGGCGACAAACTCAACGCGCTGGGCGGGCCCGCGCGGCGTCAGCGCGCTGCCGACAAATTCATAGCTTTGCGGGCTGTAGACGGCCGGGTAGCCGCTTTGCACCATCGAGATGAACTGCGTAGCACTTGGGAACTGCATCTTGATCGATGGGGACGCGAAGGCGTAGGCGGCCTCCGCATCGTTGGAGCGGAAGGCGTCGATCTGCGCGGTGATGATGTTGCGCATGCTTTGCGCGGTCTCGCCGGGCACTTCCACGATCTGCGGCTGCTCTTGCGCGCGCGCTTGATCGGTCAGCGCAAAGGCGAGAGCAAACGACAAGGCGGCCAACGCCGCGAGCACCGTTAGCGCGAAGCGGACCAGCCCTTCATGCGCCGCCTTCTGTGCCTTGGCGGCGGCGACCGCTGAGTTGGAACGCTTGGCAATTGCGCGGCTTTGGTACTGCGTCATTGGAAACCCTCTGTCATTGGCTTGTCATACGGAGGGTAGCGCAGGGCGCGCGCGGGCCAAGGGGCGCGAATGGGCACAAGTTGGCGAAATTTTCGCCACCAGGGCGAGGGGTGATGGGCGAGAGGCTAGCCGACCGAGGTGCGCCGCGCGGTCTCGATATAGAGTTGCCGCAGGCGCGTGGCGATCGGCCCAGGTGCGCCGTTCGACATGATCCGGTCGTCCACCTTGGTCACCGGCATGACGAGCGTCGTGGCGGCGGTGATGAACACTTCATCTGCTTCGTGCAGCTCGTCAACGGTATAGGTGCGCTCTTCGACCTCAAGGCCGAGCTCTTCGCACAGCGCGAGCACCGACAATCTGGTGACACCGGGCAGCACAGAGTTGCTGAGGTTCCGCGTGATCAGACGGCCATCCTTGACGATCCAGGCCGTCGATGACGAGCCCTCGGTCACCACACCATCTTCGACCATGATGGCTTCGGCCGCGCCCACCTTGGCCGCTTCCTGCTTGGCCATGGCTTGGGCGAGCATGGCGACGGATTTGATGTCGCGGCGCTTCCAGCGAAGGTCCGGGGTGGTCACGACGGCCACGCCATTCTTCGCGCGCGGGTCATCGACAAGGTTCCGCTCCTGGGTGAACATCACCAGCGTCGGCGTCGCGTCCTTTGGGTAGGCGAAGTCGCGCTCCGCAGCGCCGCGTGTGACCTGCAAATAGATACCACCCTCTGTAAGTTCATTGCGGCGGGCCAGCTCCAGCTGCAACTCGGTCAGCGTGTCGAGCGGAACAGGATGGGCCATCTCGATCTCACCGAGGGAGCGCTCCAGTCGGGCCAAATGGGCGGCATTGTCGACCAGCTTGCCGTCAATGACCGCCGTGACTTCATAGACGCCGTCGGCAAACAAAAACCCGCGATCAAGAACGGACACTTTCGCGTCCTCGAGAGGCACAAACGCGCCGTTCACATAGGCAATTCGCGGCATTGGTCTTCCTTAAATGATGAGGCTCTAACGGCCCAACTCTTGGCGTGCTGCCTCAACAAATTGGCCGTCATGGGGCGCGCACTGAGCGATGTAGCGCAAAAGCGCGTCCACCCCGGCGGCGCGCTCTTCCTGAAACACCAGTGCGCTAAAGCAGACCTGTTCGGCAACCCCTTCGGGCAGTGGCTCGACGGTGACGCCCGCATTGTCCAATTGCGGCTCGGTTGCGGCGGGGCCTTTGCGCGGCTGGTCGGGCACGTTGGCGGGCCGATCCGGCGGCGCGCTATCGACACTCGGCGCTTGCTGCCTTTGGGTCTGCTGCTGGGGCGCTTGAACCTCAGCACCTTCATCATCGTTGAACAGGCCCAGGCCGCCCGACGAGACGATCCAGGCGACCGCAAGGGCAACAATGAAGCTCAAGATCCGGGTCAAAGGTAGACGCCGGCGCGGCTTGGCGGCTGGGGGCGCTTCGCCGATTGTGCTGGTCTTGCGACGCCCTGCGGTAGGAACCGAGCCCCTTTGCGGCAAAGGTGGCGGAGCGTTTGCCTCGCGCTCCGCAAGCGGCGGGGGCGTGGCGTTGCCGGCTTTTGGGTTGCTGGTTGGCGGCAAGGGCGGTGGCGCCGATGCAGGGGTTGTCTCGGGCTCTTCGGCGAGCACAGACAACTCCTCGATCAGAGCGTCCAGGCCTTGCGGGC
>JAHCMG010000101.1 GCA_019192585.1 Devosiaceae bacterium MH13 | reverse complement strand
GCGCCTCCAGCCCGGCAAGATGCTGCTGGTCGATCTTGAGGGCGGCCGCATCATCTCCGACGAGGAGATCAAGCACGAGCTCGCCTCGGCGAACCCCTATGCAAGCTGGGTCGAGAAAACGCAGATCGTGCTCGAAGACCTCAAGCCGGTCGAAGCGCGCCCAACGCGCGCCGACGTGTCGCTGCTCGACCGTCAGCAGGCTTTTGGCTACACCCAGGAGGACCTGAAAATCCTGCTCGCGCCCATGGCGATTACGGGCCAGGAGGCGCTCGGCTCCATGGGCACCGACACGCCCTTGTCGGCGCTGTCTGACAAGTCGAAGCTCCTGTACACCTATTTCAAGCAGAACTTCGCGCAGGTCACGAACCCGCCAATCGACCCGATCCGCGAAGAGCTGGTGATGAGCCTCGTCTCGTTCATCGGCCCGCGCCCGAACCTGTTCGATCTGGAGGGCCTGTCGCGCCACAAGCGCCTTGAGGTTCGCCAGCCGATCCTGACCAATGAGGATCTTGAGAAGATCCGCTCGATCACGCTGTACGAAGACCGGTTCGAGACCAAAACGCTCAACATCACCTACTCCGCCGAAAACGGCGTGGCGGGAATGCGCGAGGCGGTCACGCGCCTGTGCGAGCGCGCCGAACAAGCGGTCCATGGCGGGCACAACATCATTGTTCTGTCCGACCGGATGGTTGGCCCCGACCGGGTACCGATCCCGGCGCTCTTGGCCACTGCGGCGGTTCATAACCATTTGATCCGCAAGGGTCTGCGCACATCTGTGGGCCTTGTTGTGGAGACCGGCGAAGCGCGCGAAGTGCACCATTTTGCGTGCCTCGCGGGCTATGGCGCCGAGGCGATCAACCCTTACCTTGCCTTCGAGACGCTGGCTGACATGCACACGCGCGGCCTGTTCCCCGAAGAGGTCGACGAATTCGAAGTTGTCGAGCGTTACATCAAGTCCATCGGCAAGGGCCTTTTGAAGGTCATGTCCAAGATGGGCATCTCGACCTACCAGTCCTATTGCGGCGCGCAGATCTTCGACGCTGTAGGCCTCGGCCAAGAGTTTATCGACGAGTTCTTCTTCGGCACCGCCTCGATGATCGGCGGCGTTGGCCTTGAAGAGGTCGCGCGCGAAAGCGTCGAGCGCCACGCCGATGCCTTCTCCGACGACCCCGTGCTGTCGGCGAACCTTGCTGTGGGTGGCGAATACATGTTCCGCCAGCGCGGCGAGGACCATATGTGGACGCCCGACATCGTCGCGACGATGCAGCACGCCGTCCGCTCCAACGTTCCCGAGAAATGGGCCGAGTATGCCCGCGAGGTGAACGAAGAGAACGGCCGTTTCACGATCCGTGGGCAGTTCCGCATCAAGAACGCTGACGAGCTTGGCCGCACACCGGTGCCGCTCGATGAGGTTGAAAGCGCCAACGACATCGTCAAGCGCTTCTCCACCGGCGCCATGTCGTTCGGCTCCATCAGCCGCGAAGCGCATGAAACGCTCGCCCTGGCGATGAACCAGATCGAAGGCAAGTCGAACACCGGCGAAGGTGGCGAGGAAGTCGAACGCTTCACGCCGCTTCCCGATGGCCGCTCCAAGCGCTCATCGATCAAACAGGTGGCCTCGGGCCGCTTCGGCGTGACGACCGAGTATCTGGTCAATTCCGACATGATCCAGATTAAAGTCGCCCAAGGCGCCAAGCCTGGCGAAGGCGGACAGCTGCCCGGCCACAAGGTGGACGCGGTGATCGCCAAAGTGCGTCACTCGACGCCGGGCGTGGGCCTTATCTCGCCGCCGCCGCACCATGACATCTACTCGATCGAAGACCTCGCGCAGCTGATCTTCGACCTCAAAAACACCAACCCGGCCGCCGATATCTCGGTGAAGCTGGTCTCTGAGGTGGGTGTCGGCACGGTTGCCGCAGGCGTCGCGAAAGCGCGCGCCGACCACATCACCATTTCCGGCTTTGAAGGCGGCACGGGTGCCTCCCCGCTTACCTCCATCAAACATGCCGGCGCCCCGTGGGAGCTTGGCCTTGCCGAGACCCAGCAAACGCTGATCACCAACGGCTTGCGCTCACGTATCGCCTTGCAGGTCGATGGCGGCATGCGCACGGGCCGCGATGTGGTGATCGGCGCCATGCTGGGTGCTGACGAGTTCGGCTTCTCCACCGCGCCGCTGATTGCGGCGGGCTGCATCATGATGCGCAAATGCCACCTCAACACCTGCCCGGTGGGCATCGCGACCCAGGACCCGGTCCTGCGCAAGCGCTTCAAAGGCGCGCCCGAGCATGTGGTCAACTTCTTCTTCTTTGTCGCTGAAGAGGTCCGCGCGATGATGGCGGAGCTTGGCTGCCGCACCTTTGATGAACTGGTCGGCCAGTCCGATTGGCTCGACAAGGCCTCAGCGGTGGACCACTGGAAAGCCAAGGGCCTCGACCTGTCGCGGCTGTTCTACAAGCCTGAATCGCAGCCCGAGGACATCTACTGGACGCAGCGCCAGAAGCACCCGATCGACGATGTGCTGGACCGCACGCTGATCGAGCAGGCCAAGCCCGCGCTGGAACAGCGCCAGCCCGTGCAGATCGATCTGCCGGTCAAAAACGTCAATCGCTCGGTCGGCGCCATGCTGTCGGGCGAAGTCGCCAAGCGCTACGGCCACAAGGGCCTGCCAGAAGACACGATCGCGATCCGCCTTTCGGGCACCGCGGGGCAGAGCTTTGGCGCGTTCGTCGCGCACGGCGTCTCCATCGAACTGGTGGGCGACGGCAACGACTATGTCGGCAAGGGCCTGTGCGGCGGCCGGCTGGTGGTGCGCCCGCCCGAGACCACGAAGATCGTGCCCGAGAAGTCGATCATCATCGGCAACACGGCGCTTTACGGCGCCATCTCTGGCGAGTGCTACTTCCAGGGTGTCGCCGGCGAACGGTTCGGCGTGCGCAACTCCGGCGCTGTCGCAGTCGTCGAAGGCTGCGGCGACCATGGCTGCGAATACATGACCGGCGGCGTCATCGTCGTGCTCGGTGAAACGGGCCGCAACTTTGCAGCCGGCATGTCCGGCGGGATCGCCTATGTGCTCGACGAGCACAAGCGCTTCTCGGCGCGCTGCAACCTCGCCATGGTCGAGCTCGAGCCGGTACCCGAGGAAGACGATTTGATGGAGAAGCTCCACCACCATGGCGGCGATCTGGAATCGAAAGGCCGTGTGGACCTGTCGTCCGATCTCAACCGCTTTGATGAAGAGCGGCTGTTCCAGCTGGTCACCAACCATGCGCGCTACACCGGCTCGCCCCGGGCGCGCATGATCCTCGACAACTGGGAAACCTACCGCCCGATGTTCGTCAAAGTGATGCCGGTGGAATACCGCCGCGCGCTTGAAGAAATGGAAGCCATGCAGCTGCAAGGCGTCGCGGCGGAGTAGGCTGAATAGCACACGCCGTCATTGCCGCCCTTGTGGCGGCAATCCAGGCAATGGCAAACACGCAATTGGATCCTCGGGACAAGCCCGAGGATGACGTTCAGAGACTGGGTAGGGCCAAAGGCCGACACCACCCACCTCAGGAGACTGGCAATGGGTAAAGTCACCGGCTTTCTGGAAATCGACCGGCAGGACTTGAAGTACAAACCGGCGGGCGACCGCATCCGGAACTTCAAGGAATTCACGCTGCCCATGTCCGAGGCGGACGTGAAGAAGCAGGCCGCGCGCTGCATGGATTGCGGCATTCCCTATTGCCACGGTCCGACCGGCTGCCCGATCCACAACCAGATCCCCGACTGGAACGACCTGGTCTATAACGGCAACTGGGAAGACGCCGCGCGCGATCTGCACTCGACCAACAATTTCCCCGAATTCACCGGCCGCATCTGCCCCGCGCCGTGCGAGGAGGCGTGCGTTCTCAACCTTGAGAACACACCGGTTGCCATCAAAACGGTCGAGCAAGCCATTGCCGACAAGGCCTTTGAAAACGGCTGGGTCGTGCCCCAACCGCCAGAAACCAAAACCGGCAAGTCCGTGGGCGTCATTGGTTCCGGCCCCACCGGCATGGCAGCGGCGCAGCAGCTCGCCCGCGTCGGCCATGAGGTGCATGTCTATGAGCGCGAGCCCTTTGCCGGCGGTCTGCTGCGCTACGGCATCCCTGACTTCAAGATGGAGAAGCACCACATCACCCGGCGCGTCGAGCAGATGGAAGCCGAG
>JAHCMG010000011.1 GCA_019192585.1 Devosiaceae bacterium MH13 | reverse complement strand
GATTGTATTTGCGGCGCGTCTTGTTGGTCCCGACAAGCACTTGATCGGCGGACAGCACCTCGGCCTGGTCGACATCGGAGCGGCTGATCACCCGCGCCTCGCCATACGAGCCGTGAGACAGCGTCCCGCCCTGGCGGACCGTGTCGGCCAGCTCGATAATCGGGTTCTCACGCGCCTGGCGGTGGATCTCGGTCAGCAGCACGTCGGGCTCATGGTCGGTGAAAAACCCGCCGCCCGAAACCGGCGGCAGCTGGCCAGGATCACCGAGCACCAAAATCGGTGTACCAAAGGACAGAAGATCGCGGCCCAGCTCCTCATCCACCATCGAGCACTCATCGATGATGATCAGGTCCGCCTTGCCGACCGGGCTCGACCGGTTGAGCGAGAACAAGGGCGACGCTTCGCCAGTTTCCTCGTCGGCCTCTTCGCCCTTGGGCCGGTAGATCAGCGAATGGATCGTCCGGGCGTTCTCTGCCCCTTTGGAGCGCAGCACCTGCGCGGCCTTGCCGGTGAACGCAGCGAACTGCACGTCGCCTGGAACATCATCGGCGATCAGCCGAGCGAGCGTGGTCTTGCCCGTTCCGGCATAGCCGAACAACCGAAAGACGGCCCGGTCCGGCGCGCGAAACCAGCTTTGAACGGCCCGGATGGCACTGTCTTGCTGCGGGGAGAGCTTCATGCACGCGGCTTAGCGCAGCCCCTGCCCGCTCACCAGTACGCAAGACCCGATTTCAGAGGATTATCCCAGCGCTGCTGCCGCTTCCTGAACCTGGGAAACCGACGTGTCGACCATCTGCGTCGCATCCGCGATTTGGCGCACGCCATCATTGATCTGCGAGACGCCCAACGCCGCAGTTTGCATCGAACCCGACATCTCGGTCGTCGTCGCAGACTGCTCCTCCACCGCCGAGGAGATGACCGTTGTGATCTCGGAGATCTTCACGATCGTCTCAGCGATCGTGCCGATCGCCTGCACGGCCTCATCGGTGGACGATTGCACCCGGCCGATGCGTTGGCTGATCTCCTCGGTCGCCTTGCTTGTTTGGGTCGCAAGCGACTTCACTTCGCTGGCCACCACCGCGAAGCCCTTGCCCGCCTCGCCCGCGCGCGCCGCCTCGATGGTGGCGTTCAGCGCCAAAAGGTTCGTTTGCTCGGCAATGTCCGAGATCAGCTTGACCACGTTCTCGATCTCGCCAGCCGCCTCCGACAGGCTTGTCACCGTCATGGTCGTGTTCTCGGCCTGGGTTTCGGCCTGCCGCGAGATGGTGCTGGCATCGACGACCTGGCGGTTGATCTCGTTGACCGAGGCGACCAGCTCTTCAATGCCGGCGGCGACCGATTGCACATTGTCTGAGGCCTGCTCAGACGACGACGCCACGGTGGCAGCCTGCTGGTTGGCCGTGCCGATGGCATCATTGATCCGGCCGATATCTTCGGAGATCTGCGTCTGCGCCTGATTGCGGCGCTCGCGCGTGGCAATCTCGTCGGTGATGTCGACCGCGAACTTCACCACCTTGTAGACCTTGCCCGCATCATCAAGCAGCGGGTTATAGCTGGCGCGCAGCCACAGCTCCTGCCCTGACTTCGTTTGGCGACGCGCCTCGCCGATCACCGGCGTGCCTGCGCCCAGATCGGCCCACATGGCCGCATAAGCATCATTGGCCGCATCTTCGGTGAACATGAACAGGCGGTGCTTCTGTCCGACAATGTCTTCAAGCTGATAGCCGGTCGCCGACAGGAAGTTGGTATTGGCATCCAAAATGGTGCCGTCGGGCGTAAAAGAGATGACCGCCTGAGAGCGCCCCACCGCCTCGATCTGAGCTTTGAAATCTTGCCGGGCCAGACGGTCGGCAGCATCGCGCCACTCCACAACCGTGCCCAGCCGCTTGCCGCGGCGGCCCATGACCGGTTGGGCGATCAGATCAAACTTGATGCCGCCAACCTCAATCATGGTTTCAAACAGACCATCCATAGCGGAGATCATCCGCTTTTGATGGTCTGGGTTTTTGTGGAAGATGTCGATGTTCGCGCCGACAAGACCATCGACCTTGAAGGCGGGAAGGTCTTGCTGGATCGCCTTTTCGTTCTCGGTCAGAAAACCGATCAGCGCTTTGTTGATGTAGACGATGTTGCGGTTGTTATCCGCGATCATCACGCTGGCAGACAGGTTCTCCAGCACAACGAGCTGGCGTTCGGTCTCCGCACCAAGTGTGGCAAATGGCAGCATTGCAAACCTCCGTAACGCCCGCTTTTTCGTTGGGGCGCTACGGAGTTAAGTGTTTCCACTTAATAAGCAGTTACTAACGTTTAGGTAAGGATTATGACAGTCCCTTGGCACCGCGCGTCACCGCGGCCACGCCGGTTCGGGACACTTCAACCAGGCCGATTTCGGCCATCAGATCGATGAAGCGGTCGATCTCGCGGGTCCGGCCAGCCAGCTGAAACACAAAGCTTTCTAAGGTTGCATCCTCTGTGGTTGCACCGAATGCTTGTGCCAACCGAAGCGCTTCAAGCCGCGCTTCCCCAGTGCCGGCAACCTTCACCAGCGCCAGCTCACGCTCCAGCGGATCGCCGCCTTCAACGGTGATATCGGCCACCTGGTGCACAGGCACCAGCCGGTCGAGCTGGTGGCGGATCTGCTCCAGGATCGCCGGCAAACCGGTGGTGACGATGGTAATTCGCGACAAATGCTTGTCGTGCTGGGTCTCTGAAACCGTCAGGGATTCGATATTGTACCCCCGCCCGGAGAATAGCCCGATGACCCGGGCGAGCACCCCCGGCTCATTGGTAACAACGACCGAGAGCGTGTGGGTTTCAACTTCGCTACCGAGATCCGATAGGAAGTAGGCCGAACCGGTCGGCTGATGTTGTGCGTTCATGACGTCTCGCCTTCAAACCTGTTTGCCGCCGGATCAAACCAGCATTTTGCCTTCTTCATCGATGGCACTGCCAATGTCCTGATC
>JAHCMG010000002.1 GCA_019192585.1 Devosiaceae bacterium MH13 | reverse complement strand
CGTGCCACTCGCCAACCGGGTCAGGTCCGGAAGGAAGCAGCCCCAACGAGATTCCGGTGCGGGTTGCCGCTCGGTCTCCCACCTCCAGACGCCGCGCGACACCCGCCAGCCAAGACCGAAACAAGGAAGCCTGCCGCGCATGGTCGACAGTTCGTCATCCGGTTCGCGCGATCAAGGCTACCGCGTTCTTGCCCGAAAATACCGTCCCGCTCGCTTTGAAGATCTGATCGGCCAAGAGCCGATGGTGCAAACGCTGCGCAACGCGTTTGGCATTGGCCGCATCGCGCAGGCCTACATCCTCACCGGCGTGCGCGGCGTGGGCAAAACCACAACGGCGCGGATTCTGGCCCGAGGCCTCAACTACGAGACGGAAGCCGGCGATGGCGCACCGACCGTCGACCTGCCCGCGCTCGGCATTCACTGCCAGGCGATCATGGAGGGCCGGCATGTCGATGTGCTTGAGATGGATGCCGCCTCGCACAATGGCGTCGGCGACATTCGCGAGCTCACCGATGCGGCCCGCTACGCCCCGGTTTCAGCGCGCTACAAAGTGTACCTGCTTGACGAGGTGCACATGCTCTCGACGGCAGCGTTCAATGCGCTTTTGAAGACGCTTGAAGAGCCGCCGGACCATGTGAAGTTCATCTTCGCGACGACCGAGATCGGTAAAGTGCCGGTGACGATCCTCTCGCGCTGCCAGCGCTTCGACCTGCGGCGGATCGAGCTGCCCGCCATGGTCGAGCATCTGCGCGGCATCGTGCAGGCCGAAGGCGCCTTTGTGGACGATGAAGCCTTGCGGCTGATCGCCCGCGCCTCCGAAGGCTCGGTGCGTGACGCCCTCTCGCTCCTCGATCAAGCGATTGCGCACACCGGCACCAACAAAGGTGCCCCGGTGACGGCCCAGGCGCTCTATGAACTGTTCAACTTGGCGGACCAGGCGACGACGCTCGACCTGTTCGAAGCTGTCATGAAGGGCGAAATGGACGCTGCCCTGTCGCGCCTGTCGGACGCTTACGGCCGAGGCACGGACCCCACGGCCATCATCGCCGATCTGGCAGAGATGGTGCACGCCGCGACCCGGCTGAAGATCATGCCCGACCAGCCCTCGGCGTTCCTGACGGCGGACAGCCAAGCGCGGCTGGCGCCGATGGCACAGAGCCTGCCGATGCAGGTCTTGGCGCGCGCCTGGCAAATGCTGCTTAAGGGGCTTGATGAGCTGGCCCGCGCGCCGCGCCCACTGATCGCCGCCGAGATGATCCTTGTGCGTCTCGCCTATGCCGCCGATTTGCCATCGCCCGATGAGGCGCTGCGTCAGCTGACAGGCAGCCCTGGCGCAAGCGGTGGCACAGCGCGTTCGAACGGCTCTGTGCCCTCGGGCGGCGGCTCCACCAACGCGCCCCAAGCTTCGATCAGCCCGGTCGTTGCCGCGCCGCAGCCAAGCGCCCCGGCAACTGCGCAATCCAGCGCCCAAGCTAGCACCCAGGCCAAGCCAGAGCATGCGCCAGAAAGGCGGCCGGAAACGGTGCGGCTCCGCGACCTCGACGCGGTGATCGCGCTGGCGCAGCAAAATGGCGATGTGGCGCTGCCGCACCTCATCCGGGCCTATGTGCGCCCCGTTTCATTCGGCGAGAAGAGCATCGAGATCGGCCTTGCCGACGGCGCGCCGACCAGTTTCGTGGGCGATCTGTCAGAGGCTTTGCACCGCTGGACGGGGCAGCGCTGGATGCTCTCGGTGCGCTCGGATGCCGACACGCAGACGCTGAAGGAACTTGAGCACGAAAGGCTTAAAGCGGCCCGCCAGGACGCGCGCTCGCACCCCACCGTGCAGGCGCTGATGGCGGCATTCCCAGGCGCTGAAATCGCCGAAGTCCGCCCGCTTGGCCGTGCCGAGCAAAGTGAAGCGGATGATGGCGCCGACGATGACGCCGCGGCGCCACCGCCCGGCGAACCAACCCAACCCGAAGATGAGGAGAGCCCGCCATGGACATCATGAAAATGATGAAGCAGGCCCAATCGATGCAAGAAAAGATGACGGAGATGCAGGCCGAGCTGGCGGACGTCACCGTTGAAGGCACCGCCGGCGGCGGCATGGTGACCGTCACCCTGACCGGCAAGCACGACCTTAAGGGCGTCAAGATCGACCCGACACTGTTGGCGCCCGATGAGGTCGAGATCCTCGAAGATCTGCTGGTCGCTGCGCACAATGATGCCAAGGCGAAGGCCGAAGCCATGCTGGCCGAGAAAACCTCGTCCATGATGCAGGGCATGGGCCTGCCGGCCGGCATGAAACTGCCGGGCATGTAAGCGCTGACCGCTTAGGCTTTCACACCCATGTCCGATCACGCAGTTGGCCCTGAAATTGAGCGGCTGATCCAGTTGCTTGCGCGCCTGCCCGGCCTTGGCCCGCGCTCGGCGCGGCGGGTGGCGTTGCATCTGGTCAAGCGCAAAGACCAGCTTATGGGCCCGCTCGCTGAAGCTTTGGCGGTCGCCCATGAGCGTGTGGTCGAGTGCGAAACCTGCGGCAATATCGACACCATGACCCCCTGCGCCGTCTGCCGGGACCCGCGCCGCGATGGGTCAGTCCTCGTGGTGGTCGAAGATGTCGCCGACCTCTGGGCGCTTGAGCGCGCGCAAGCCGTCAAAGCCCGCTACCATGTGCTCGGCGGGGTGCTCTCACCGCTCGATGGCGTCGGCCCCGAGCAGCTGGCCATCGACACGCTGGTGGAGCGGGCCCGCGACCCGCAGGTGCGCGAGGTCATCTTGGCGATCAACGCCACCGTCGAGGGGCAGACCACCGCCTATTACATCACCGACCAGCTGGAGGCGTGCGATGTGTCCGTCACGCGGCTCGCGCATGGCGTGCCGGTGGGCGGTGAGCTCGATTATCTTGATGAGGGCACGTTGGCCGCGGCGATGCGGGCGCGAACGCAGCTTCAAGCGCAGGACTGATAGGGCCTGGAGCCAGCTCTAACCGCGTGACCGGCGCGAGAGCGGCAGTTTCGGCGCCACCATG
>JAHCMG010000001.1 GCA_019192585.1 Devosiaceae bacterium MH13 | reverse complement strand
CACGCGGCGCTTCTCGCCGCCCGACAGCGCATCGACCGAGGCTTCCGGTGGCGGGCAGCGCAGCGCTTCTATCGCCATCTCGACCTGGCTGTCGAGATCCCAGAGGTTCTGCGCGTCGATGATGTCCTGCAGTTTCGCGCCCTCGTCGGCGGTCTCGTCGGAATAATTCATCATCAGCTCGTTGTAGCGGTCGAGGATCGCCTGCTTGTCGGCCACGCCCTGCATGACATTGCCGAGCACGTTCAGGCTCTCGTCGAGCTGCGGCTCCTGCGGCAGGTAGCCCAGCGTCGCGCCCTCGGCCAGCCAGGCCTCGCCGGTGAACTCGCTGTCCAGTCCGGCCATGATCTTCAGAACAGTCGATTTACCCGCGCCGTTGGGGCCGAGAATACCGATCTTGGCGTCCGGGTAGAACGACAGGTGAATGTTTTCGAGGATCTTCTTGGCGCCATAGGACTTGTTGAGTCCCGCCATGTGATAGATGAACTGCCGTGCCACGATACGCTCCAGACATGATTTGGATAATTGCCCGCTGTCTAGTCGAATTGGCGCTCAAGGGCAATGATCGGCTTAGGCCGAGAAACTGACCGCCACGCCCTTCTTGCGGAAATAGGACTGCATGATCTTGCGGCCCTGCCGGTTGGGCTGCACCAGCTTGCCCGGCTCGAACACCGCTTCCTTCACGCCCTCGCGCGCCATCGCGGCCTTCAGCGCGGCAATGTGGATGTCGAGGTCTTCATTGTCATTGTTGATCGACGTGTAGATATTGTCGATGGCTTGGTTGAGGGTCAGATCGCTCACGTATCGGCACTCCATGGCTCGTTGCCCCTCAACTAGCGATTTTTGCGCCAAGAGCAAGCGCGGCACGCATTGGCGGCGCGGTCGATCTCCGATCATTGCTCTTGATTTTCCTCCGTCGGCCATGGCCAATGGGTCATGAGCGATTTTTCAGCCTTTCCCCATTCGAGCCCGAGCGGCGCAACGCTGGCCGTCCGCCACGTGCCCGCAACAATCACACCGCGCGCCGTGGTGCAGATCAATCACGGCCTCGCCGAACACGCCGCCCGCTACCAGCGTTTCGCCCGCTTTCTGGCGGCCCGCGGCTATCATGTCTATGTCCACGACCACCGCGGCCACGGCGCAACCCGCGCGTCTGATTCGATCCCCGGCGCCTTTGCCTCGAAAGACGGCGCATCGAAGGTGATCGCCGATGTCGCCGCCATCCACGCCCTGATCGGCGAGCGTCATCCGGGTCTGCCGGTCGTCACCTTCGGCCATTCGATGGGCGGGCTGATCGCGCTCAATTTCGCTGAGACCCATCCCGCGGCCAGCGCCGCGCTGGCGGTCTGGAACTCCAATTTCAACGCCGGCCTGGCCGGCCGCGCCGGTCAGGTTGCCCTCAGGCTTGAAGCCTTTTTCAAGGGCTCGGACACGCCGAGCGCGGTTCTGCCCAAGCTCACCTTTCAGGCCTGGGCAAATGCCATGCCCGACCGCCGCACCGACTTCGACTGGCTGTCGCGCGATCCGCTCGAGGTCGATCTCTATGTTGTCGACCCGCTGAGCGGCTGGGACGCGACGGTGAGCATGTGGCAGGACGTGTTCAGGCTGATCTATGCCGGCGGAGACGCCGTCAATCTGGCGAAACTGCCGAAGGCCCTGCCGGTTCACCTGATCGGCGGCGCCGAGGATCCGGCAACCGACAAGGGCGAGGCGATTGCCTGGCTTGCCGAACAGATGCAGAAGGCCGGGCTCAGCGATGTCACGGTCGAGATCCTTGCCGCAACCCGGCACGAGACGCTCAACGAGATCAACCGCGACCAGTCAATGGCCGGTTTCGCCGCCTGGCTCGACAGCCGCATTGCCGCCCCGATGCAGGCCTGATCGGAGAAGCGAAGCCTTTCGCCTCAGCGCAGGGCGCCGTGGTCGATCGCAAACAGCATGAACGTGTCGTCAGCTCCGCTCAGCCGCCTCAGGCCGGGCCATTCGCCGCCACGAGCGACGACGGCAAACAGCGTATCCGCCGCAATCGATACCGGCACGGGCAAGCGGCACAGCGCAATGTAATCGAAATCCTCGAGCGCCGCCCGGCGTGTCTGGCTGTCGGTGGAGGCAAAGCTCTGCAGGGTCCTGCGCATGCCGGGCGCCGCGCGGTGAAAAGACACGGAAGCAACCGTCATTCCCGGTGGCAGCTGGTCCATAAGTTGCAACCCCAGCCAGGGCGGCGCCATGATCCGGCCCGGTTCAACCCGCTCGAGAACGCTCACATCAGCCTGTTCGCAATGGGGATAGGCGAGGTAATCCACCACGTCGAATTGCTCGGATCGGGCAGGCACCAGGGCCTGCAACGCCAGGCCTGTTGCTGCAACCAGCGCCACCGCTCCCGCCAGCAACCTCGACGTGGCTTGTCTCTTGTGTGAAACCATGCTGAGGACATAGGGCACGAAAAGCGTGGCCAGAGCGATCGGAAACCGCACGTAGCGGGTCTGCAGCAGCGTCAGCACCAGCGCGACGACGGCGCATGCATAGATGATGGCAAGCGCCGAACGTCCCTTTCTCAGCGTCGCCAGAACCATCGGTGCGGCCACCGCCAGAACAACCGCCAGGGTGCCGAGCACCACCAGTGTGGCCGAATTGCCGTTCTGGAAATAGAGCAGGAATGATTTCTCCTGCTCTACCCGCTCCAGCCAGAAGGTCCGCGAGAGCGGATCGATCATGTGATAAGGCCCCTGCAGGCAAAGCGGATACTGCCAGCCCAGCCAGCCGGCGAGCGCCGCACCTGCCAGAACCAGGAGCGCGCCCCGCCCGATCCAACCCGCCCGGACAGGCATCCCGGCAAGCGCCGCCATGATGCCGCCATAGCCCGCAAGCGCGATCGCGAAGGGAGCGGACAGGGCATCGCACTGGGTCGCGACAAGCTCCAAAGGCCCGATCAGCACCAGTCCGAAAAGCGGCGTCGCCACCAGCATGGTCAATCCAAGCGCCAGCGCAA